>CAYVIR010000042.1:0-7286 GCA_964451645.1 uncultured Candidatus Saccharibacteria bacterium
TGATCCTGAGAATAGCGGAACTGATCCAGACACAGTAAAAGTGAGTATAAGTGCTGCCTGGAAAGACTTTTTTGGGATAGAACAATCATTTACAGAAACGTATTTCCTGACTAACTGGGCTAGCACGGCATGGAGAGAAGATACGAACGATGAGTTTACTACCCCTGTTCCTACTAAGATTAATTCGACCGTTGCCAATGGTAGTGTCTCTTTAACCCTCAAACCTGTATATTCTTCAACAGACTGGTGCACCCTTGATAAAGTTCAGACTGTGAACCTTTTTCCTAACGGAACCGGGGATGTATTCTCTGCGTTGGGGAAATCGACGGGAGATCAGTTGACATACAAAAATTTTGAGCCTACTGTCGTTGCAATTCCCACAAATAGGCCTGCTCCTTCCAATCCTATAATTGGGACGATAAACAATGCTTATCCAGATATATGTGATGATACTGGTGTCTCAAAAGCCCAGTGTGAAGCTTTATTAAAGATCTATGATTCAACTGCTGGTGATAGCTGGTTAAATAAAAACAAGTGGAAAAGCATGACAGAGAATAACCCTTGCACATGGTATGGAGTAACTTGTACTGGAGCAAATGTCACTAATCTAAATTTATCTAGTAACAATCTATCAGGTTCTCTTCCGAGAGAGGTCGGTGCTCTCGTTAGTCTTACACAACTCAATTTATCCGGGGATAATACCTTAACTGGTGTGTTGCCTCCGGAAATTGGGAATCTCACAGCTCTATCGATTCTAAACCTAAGTAGAACGGCCCCAGGTGGAGGATTAACAGGAGTTGTGCCGGAAACTATTGGAAACATGACAAGCCTCCAGATACTAAATTTAGCAAACAATTCATTTGAAGGTAAAATTCCCCAATCGATAGGAAGGCTTTCGGCACTTACTGATCTCTATCTTCAGAATAATAACCTGACATGTCATATTGCTCCGGAAATTGCCAATCTTTCCAATATTGGTGGTGGGAAATTAAATCTCTCCAACAATCATCTCCTAAACACGAATATTTCAGCCTTAAATACTTATTTTGTAAGCAAGTCTGCCAATGTTGGTGCGCAAGGGACTCCGATCTTACACGAAGACTGTATGCAAAGGCCCGACGAGGACGAGGTATATCTCTCACAATACAACACAACTGAGTCAGAGACAAATCCATTTGGATATGGAATTACCCTTGCCAGTGAAGCTTTCCCTCCTGCCCTTTCAAAGGAGGTATTAGCAGGGGCCGCTTGGCTGGCCGATAAAAGCAATGCTTTGAGTTTTGATGGTGGCGATTACGTAGAAGTGCCGGCTAGTAAAAAATGGAATATCCATAATGAAGATTCTACCATCTCCCTATGGGTCAAAAGAAATGGCCAACAGGATACGGGTAGCCCTACGAGACTGATTGACTATTCTGATGCTGGACAGGGATGGTATCTCGGCTTAAATGCCTCTGAGCAAGTTGTGTTTTCATATGATGGAACCGGAAATGATGTTGTGCTTACGTCCGCTACCATTACAGATACACCAAACTGGCATCACGTTGTGGTTGTCATGGACTCAGGGACTGCTACACTTTTCCTAAATGGGACACAGGCGGCACAAGACACCTACGACAGTTTAATTAATCATACAGATCCATCGAAAGTTCTGAGAATAGGCAAAAGTGTTGGAGGCAATGGATTCATCGGCACTTTAGATGAAATCAAAATATATTCGAGAGCTGTCCCCATAAATGAATTAACTAAAAGCAAAGGGTATGAAGCTCATCGGAAAGAAGGCGGGCTTATAGGTTATTGGAGACTCAATCAGGCTGGGGAAACCCAATATGATTTATCTTATCAAAGTGCACATGGCACAAAGGGAGGAAGTCTCTCACCGGGAGAATTAGATGATCCTCTTACAATTACAAACGGAGGGAATACAAGGTATCGCATAAATGACTTATATATTGATGGAGATATTATATACATCTCCTCTACACACCCCGTTCACGATATAGCGAGATTTGATAAAAGTACATCCACATTTTTGTCAGATATCAACATTAATAATGATACATACCAAGGTTTTGACGACACTGCTTCGACTGTAACTGACCAATCGTATATATATATAGGACAAGGATCGTACCTTCATAAATATACAAAGGTAAGTACACCAATCCATAATGCAGTGATTAACTTATCTAGTCCATATAATTCTGGCAATATCACAGATCTGGCTATAAAAGATGGGTTTTTATTTGTAACCGGGATTAAACAAAATGCACAGCTGTCTATTCAAGATGTGAGTTTTACTCCCACACCAAAGATAGTAAATCTTTTATTAGAAGCATATCTATAAAATGAGTAAAAGTATCATAATAATCGACAACAACTTATTGATCCGAGAGGCATTGAAGGGCCTGGTTTCCAGAATGTTTATCGACTCTGAGGAAACTCTGGATATTTTTACATCCCAAAATGGTATTGAAGGATTGGGATTTGTATACATTACTAATCCCGACATAATAATTATTGACACTACTCTGCCCAAACATGGTGGGAATGAACTTTTATATTTTCTATTAACAAACAAAAAATTCCACACAGACAAGACCAGAGTAATAGTCCTGACCGAAAAAAGACAGCATATCCGTGTTCCTTCGAACTTCGAGGTAATAAATAAAGGAAGAAAAGATTTCCTAAAGGTTTTCATTGAAAAGATTCAATACGGAGATAGAAATTGGAAGCAAATTAAAGGATTTTATAGTAGCTTAATGCACCTCGCAGTAAGGCTAGGCAATATGACTGATTTATTAAAAACGAAAGTTGATGAGGATTCTCTATTAAATAAGTGTTGGATCTATCCGTTGAGCTTCTTTATGGGCTTTCTATCCAGTCTTCTTCTATCGTTAATGTTTTTCATATATGGCCATGTAAAGGACTCAAATGTTAAACAGGATAGGAGGGATTTATCTTCCCTGAGAAGAAAGCATTATCCAACTGCTATTGGTGGAATTGTGAGTCTTTTCATATTTGTTTTCGTTGTCACTAGTTTCTTTTTGAGCCAGAAGGTAATTTTAGAAGAGTCGGAGAGTCAATCATCTGCGTTGGGGACTATTCATTGGTATTCTTTTATGAGTTCCTCTGATGACATCACTATGCCATTTGAAGGGAAACCTGCCGAGTTACTCAATGGCCCTACATTTGAGACCATCGGAGAGGAAGTGGGTGTTAGATTCGATGCAGACACTGAGGTTATGAGAATAAATGCGCCTGTTCTTGGTAGTGACTATAGTCTTGATAAAGGTGCAGTTGAATTTTTCTATAGCCCACTACAGGCACATACAGTTGATCGTGAAGTAACGTTCTTTAGTATATATTCGGATGGAAATAATAAGATAGATTTCAAAAAGCTGAATGATGGTGCAGATAGTTTAGCCCTCTCTTATTCATGTACAGATTGCGGTACAGTCATAGAAAAGATCTCTGGAAGTAATTACTCATGGACAGTCGGGGAATGGATTAAACTTAGAGTGGAATGGGATTACTCAGCACAATTAAATGGGCAATTGAAGATATTTGTCGAAGATTCTCAACCCACTTCTACTCAAAGTGAAAGTCTATTTTTTGAGGATGCGATGTCGGAAGCCACGGCCATCTTTGTAGGGAACTCCTCTGCAGTTGGTACGAATGAAGTGTATGGAGTTATATCGAACTTTGCTATATATAGTGAAGGTTACGAGCCGACTGCCACTCCTGTGGGGACTCCGGCTCCTACTTCAGTTTACAACCAGAACTCAGGAACTCCAGGGTGGTATTCTAATCTAAATAGTGTCCAGGCCGTCACTACTCCAGTATATGGTGCGGCAGGTAATATCACTGGTGGTACGTTCGTAAATGGCCCTCAAGGGTACTTAAATGCCATGAAATTCTCTAATGACTCAGATAGCGTGGATGTAAATGTAATAAATGGTGTGGATTATTCTTTAAACGAGGGGGCCATAGAGTTCTACTATAACCCCTTGAATGAATCGACTTTTAATACTGAGATTAATCTATTTTCTCTCCGAACTGATGATAATAACGAGCTAAGACTTTATAAGAAAGCAAATCCGAGTAATGAGTTGGCCCTGGCATATTCTTGTGAAGGTACATGCAGTGGTGAGGAGATTATTACTGAGGCTAATTATGGTGGTTTATGGAATATTGGAGAGTGGATGTTTTTTAGAATTGAATGGAACGATAGTCTAGTCCTTGCAAACCAGCTTAGGATTCTTATTAACGGAACTACTCCTCCATCGATAAATCAGACAGGAGCTATCGAGCCTGCAACTTTCGATGGCTCTCCAGTTCTTTATATTGGGAATAGAGTCACGACAGGGAACATGGAGGCACAAGGGGTTATCGATGATTTTAAAATTTTTCTTGATACAAGCATACCTTCTCCTACACCGACCCTTTCTCCTACGCCTAGCTTGACTCCGAGTATTACTCCGACTCCAAGTATTACTCCCTCCCCCACCGTTGCACCAGTGTTTTATACAACTTTAGATAATATGAATGCAGTAACTACTCCTGTAATTGGGGTGGGAGCAAGTCCGGGGGATGTAATTGGCGTGGACTTTGTAAATGTATACGGTGCTAATGGCGCTAAGTTTCAGTCTGGTGATTCGATGGCGTTCAGTCCAGCTGCAAATAATATTGATAGAATTAAGGGAAGGGTTACGTTCAGGTACAAGTCGGATTATTTCCACCAAGGTCCAGCGCAGGTATCATTGTTCTCCATCAGAAATAATTCAGATAACTATCTTACATTGCAAAAAAAGCCGGGGAACAAACTTGTAGCCACCTATAAAGCTACAACTTCATCTTTTAGTAATATGAATGAGCTTATAGTCGAACCTGCCGATTATTCCTGGACACCAACGGAATGGGTGTCATTTGAGTTGATATATGATATTAATCAGGATGCTGAACAAGAAATAAGACTTTTTATGAATGGGGTGGAATTGCCACACACACATACTGCAGGGAAAACAGTGACTTCCGCAATGGCCTCCCCCTCAAAGCTTTATATTGGTTCTATGTTTGAGAATGAATTCAGCAATGCACGAGGAGTAATCGATGATTTTAAATACTACAGTTATTATCCTACATACCCAACTATAACTCCTCTATTAGTATCGCATACTCCTTCTCCGATTCCTGCTCAGAGCATACTATGGTATTCGACCTTAGAAAACTCTAACGCAATTACCACTCCTGTAGTGGGAACTTCTGCGACTCATGCGGCAGGCCTTACTTTCTCTACCACTGGAACACCCAATTCACTGTTGGGAGCACTTTTTGACACTGTGACAGACTATATTGATGTCCCTGTGACACAAAACGACTATAAAATAGGGGCCGGGAAAATTGAATTTTGGTATCGTCCCCTTCTTGCTGCGGGTTCAGGAGGTATATTGGAATTATTTAGAATGAGAGATCAGACTCAGGATAGTATCTACATCACAAGGAACGCAGCAGCGAATAATTTTGCTTTAGACTTTTTTTATGATGCAAGTTGTACTACGGGTCAACAGTGTGGTGCCTCCGGAGATGGAGCAAGCTATATTAGGAGAGTGAGAATAAACTTGGCGGATTATAGTACATATTGGACCGTAAATAGATGGATGAAGTTCTCTGCAGTCTGGAATGAGAATGCTTCTTCAGAAAGTGAAAAACTAAGGTTATTTATAGATTATTATGATAGTAATGGTATCCTACAGACTAATATCGAGCCTACACATACTGATTCTGGAGTATTAAATTCAAATAAAATGGCTCTTTTAAACCATTTATGGATAGGTAATAGATTTTCTAGTGGAGCTCCTGCTCAAGGGTCACTTAGAGATTTTAAAATATGGGGAATTGGAACCGGTATCTCCCCTACTCCGAGTGCCACACCACATCCTACTACTGCCGCTCAACCCATATGGTATTCGACACTTAACGATGCAACAGCTCTCACCACTCCTGTTATTGGAAAAGGCGCTACTTCTTCAAATGTGACATACGATAGCGCAATAAATGCAAATGGTGCACGGATAGATGCCAATAATGAACATATTACTGTCACGGGTATCCCGGAAACACAATATATTAAATCGAAAGGTGCAGTGGAATTCTATTATAAACCTGATTCTGAAGAGACTGTAAATAGCAATCTTGCATTGTTCAATGTCGGCTCAGATTCAAACAATTATCTCAGAGTAACTAAGCTCAATAATGCTTCTGCTAATAAATTACAGGCAGAATATAAAATTGGTGGTTCCTCGAAAACTCTTGAAGTTGCTGCCTCTAGTTACCAGAACACATGGATAGCGGGGCAATGGCTTTTGATTAGACTAGAGTGGGATGAAGCAAAATCGGCCTCTGAAGATTTAAAACTTTTTATTAATAGGGTTCAGGTAACTCCCACTATAGGTGCAAACCAATTTACAGCAGGCGCGGGTGTTTATTCTCTTTCTATTGGTAATATTGCTCCGTCAGCGGCCTATCATGCTGGTGGAGTCCTTGATGAATTTAGTATTTATGGTGACCCAGATTCAAGAATTTATATCGTCAATAGTCCAGGCGATGAAATAGACAATAATATTGGAGATAAAATCTGTAGTACTAGTGCGGGTCTTTGTACATTTAGGGCTGCGCTTGCAGAAGCAAATGCTTCTAATGCTTCAGATAAAATTATATTCAATATCCCCGGTGGAGGGGTGAAGGTTCTGACTCCTGCTACTCCCCTGCCGTCTGTGACGAATCCGGTATTTATAGATGGTTCGAGTCAAGCTGGCTCTAACTGCAGTACGAGTACCGTGATGATTGCTCTAGATGGTACTCAAGCCGGAGGTGATGGCTTAAGTATTAGTGCCAATAATGTCACAGTAAATGGATTGGCGATTTATAGATTCGCTACTGGAATAAAAATAACTTCAATAAATAACCTCATAACATGTAATCTTATTGGACTGGAGGCTGATGGTAATACTGTAAGGGGCAATACTGCCAAAGGGATATATGTCCTGAATTCATCAAATACCAATACTATAGGAGGCTCTACCCCGGAAACTAGAAATATTATTTCTGCCAATTTAAAAGGGATAGTTATCGAGTCCTCAAGTAATTCAATTATAAAAGGAAATTATATTGGGACAGATAAGACAGGATCTGTTGGCAGAGGAAACACTAATGCGGGTGTGGAAATAATTGAATCCAATAATACTGATATAGGTGGCTCAGGAGTAAATAAGGAGACGGCGTGT
>CAYVIR010000043.1:0-5614 GCA_964451645.1 uncultured Candidatus Saccharibacteria bacterium
ATAGCAGCATTAATTTCTGCTAGAGAGGTCTCCTTGACACTTCGGAAGGTTAGGTCTACTACAGACACATCCACAACAGGCACTCTTAAGGCCATGCCTGTCAGTTTGCCTTTCATCTCAGGGATGACCAAAGCGATTGCCTTAGCCGCTCCAGTGGATGCAGGAATTATATTCTGTGCTCCTGCTCTTCCATCTCTGAATGCCTTCTTGGAAGGACCATCTACAAGCATTTGGCTAGCAGTATAAGCATGCGCTGTGGTCATTAATCCTTCTTCAATCCCAATCCCCTCTTTTAGCAAAACATGGACGACTGGCGCCAGACAGTTTGTGGTACAACTGGCATTAGAAACCAAATCTTCGCCCTGGTATTGATCATGGTTCACACCCATGAGAATAGTCTTAACATCCTCATCACTTGGTGCAGAAATAATAACTTTTTTCGCTCCTGCAGCAAGATGACCTTTGGCATCAGCCTTCTTGGTAAAAAAGCCTGTGGATTCTATCACTATGTCTACATTTAAGTCTTTCCACGGGAGCTCTGATGGAGTGGCTTTCATAGCAAGTGTTTTAATTGTATGGCCACCTACTTGAATCGTGTCGTCTCCAACGGCCTTTATATCTTCTTTCAAATTTCCATGAGTCGTATCATACTTAAGCAAATAAGCTAGATTATCCGCAGGAACTAAATCATTCACTGCTACTACCTCGACCTGAGAATCCAACATGTTTCTCTCCAATAGGGCCCTATAAACCAACCGACCTATACGGCCGAACCCATTAATTGCAACTTTAACTGCCATAGTAGAAAGTTAATAATTAAAATTAAATTCCGAAACTGATACCTATATTTTGAGCAACTTTAACCAACCCCTCCGAACCATTAACCTTTTTAATCTCTGCCACTGCTTTTTTTATATCCGTTAATATCAAATCATTGCCTTTTAAGGCTACCATTTTTCCATATTGTTTGTTAAGTATTGCCATGACAGCGGCCTCTCCGAACCTTTGAGCCAAAATACGATCCTCAGAATTGGGAGGGCCACCTCTTTGGACATGCCCCAGGACAATATTTCTCATCTCGTAGTCCTCCCCAATACTTCGACTGACTTGTCTCATTACTAATTCCGATATCCCGCCGAGTAAATGCTCTTGCTTTTCCATTTCCTCTTTATATACCCGACTCCCGCCCACTTGTGCTCCTTCTGCAATTACTACCATTTGGTAGTTTTTGCCTTCGTTTCGATTCGATTGTAGTTTCTTTACAAGTGCGTCATAGCTAAATTCGAATTCCGGGATTAAAATTACATCTGCTTCAGCTGCCACCCCTCCATATAAAGCTAGCCAACCGGTATTTCTTCCCATTGTCTCCACAAAAAAAATCCGGTCGTGACTGGAAGCGGTAGTACGCAATCTATCTATTGCTTCTACAATCATATCTACGGCTGTACTGAAACCAAATGTCTTATCTGTTACAGAAAGATCATTATCGATTGTTTTAGGGACGCCCACGATATTTATACCCAAATCAACCATGATGCTGGCTGTAGACAAAGTACCATCCCCGCCGATGATAATTAAGGCTTCTAAGCCCATCTCTTCTATATTCTTTTTAGCCTCAAAAATTACTTTTTCATCCTCTACATTCATCTTCCCTTCAGCCACTTTACCAGGGAATCGACCTTTATTCACCGACTTTAGTATTGTCCCGCCTTTTCCGGTTATCTCCGCTACGCTACTAGGGTTTAATTCTAGATAGGAGACAGGATTTAATAAGCCCTCGAAGCCTTTAATTAATCCCACACATTCTATATCTTGGCCATATGCGGCCTTCACAGATGCAGCAATAACAGCATTTAGGCCGGGGACATCGCCACCACTATTTAATATGCCAATTCTTCTCTTCATCATAAGACGCAAATAATATAATTATCATAAAGATTTATACGAATATAAGGAAGGAATAGTATTCTTTCCGAGGATTTCTAAGTAAAACGATTTTATAGCCTTGGCGAAATTATTACAATAGGAAATTATACAAAACAATCTAAATTTTAAATATAGAGAGCTATATATACACGCAATACTCCTTATACATCGTCTATATAGGGGATTAGTATAATAATAACTAGAGGATCATTTCAATATGTGCCTAGCGCCGATTGTTTCGCTTCTATCCAAAAATAATCGGAATTATAATTATTGAGACTTGGCGGGAAAAGTATACCATCTTATATAATAGAGGTTACAACTCTTTCAAAAGGGCATTACTCGACTCACCTAAATGTATTTAAATTGGCCAAAGGAGCAAAAGGATAGAAGCTTTAACGTGAATATAGTGATCTGAGGTCATGGATTCTACTGAAATCTTAGCAATCTTTGCCTCTTCAACTTCTCAATCAATTCTCTTTCCATCCATTGTCGATCATTAGGCGATGCAGAAGACTCCTTCTGCTAGGCATATCCGGCGTGTCGAGAAAATGTTTCACATCATCATTTAGTAGCCTCCGCCCAAATTCCTCGATTATAGTATCTAATTCTTCCAGCATTCCATTCCTTTCAGAATCAATCGGGGCTATATTCTTCCCAACCTCGATTGCATTTTCAATTAATAAACTGAGCCGTTTTAACTGGTCTCCCTTAAGAGCGAATGCGGCATACAGCAGACCTATGGTCTGTTCTTGTACAATGGGTACTTTTTCTTTTGGGGTAGATACGGAAAGTGGAACAAACATATCAAGGATATTGGTAACACATTCTGTACGAATGTTCTTTTTAGGAGATTCGATTGCTGCCTCACTCGTAGTTGTCCGGGCATCAGGTGTGTGGACAGCATCTTTATGGGGATTGGCTATGTAGCCAGGAATTTTACTTTTTACTCTATTTCTATTGTTATATTTTCCGATCAACGCTAGAAGTGTAGTGATAGTCAAAACGACCTCAAGCTGATTGGTCTCAGGTATTTCTGGTGTACTTATCTCTACTAGGGCTTCCTCTTCTTCCGCTTTTGGGTGGCTCGGAGCAACATATTCGGCGTCTGAGGATAGATCTTCTGGAGGAGTTTGTTGAAGTCTTCTTATCGTCTCCTCTGGCGTCTTGCCCGGAACTATTACTGGTGTAAAATCCACTTCCAGTACTTCTCCATTCGGTTTACCAACAAGAACCCTCACATGGGATATGCTATCAGTCCATGCTTGACCATCATAGTTCGATACATATACTCCCGATACAGTTCCAGCTTGAATACCAAAAGGGTGGAGTAGCTCTTGTAACAAAAGGGAGGCCGCATTGCAGTCATATCCTTGTTCTGGGGTAAGAGACAATTGCTGGGCAACACTAGCCGAATCAAATTCAAAGTCTAAGCTATAACTCTGTTGATTTACGAAGTTTTCCTCAATTTTTCTTAATTCTTGCTCTAACAAATCGGAAATCTCTTCCTGCGAAGCATTATTTTTTAAAGCAGTTTCGAAGCTCTCAATCATGGACGAGTAGACTTGAGCAATGCGGGAGTTTGGATTGAGCGTAGAAAGAAGTTCTTTAGCAGCTTGAAGATCATTATTTACATTATAGGGAGCTATTCTCATTTCATCCACTTCCCTTATCCTTGTATTCTCTTCTGGACTTAATACTTGGAAAACAACAACTTCCGATTCTCCTTGGTTAGTCAAAGCTTGGAGTGGATCCTCTGTTATTTGAGGATTGTCCGAATCTACGGTAATCATTACTGCACTTAAGTCCCTGTTGCCTATCGGAACGGTTCTCTCTTTAGCGTCCAAAGTAGTCTTTAGAACCAATCCGTTATTATCCGAGTATTCTCCGATTATCTGCGCTTCGCTCATGAATACAGGACTCACAGGCGTTTGCCCTTCGATATAATCAAACCTATAAATTACTTCGGGCATGAATCCAAGACCTTGTCCATTGCTCATCCCTTTTTTATTTATCACTTTTCCAACAACCTGTCTTTCTCTCGAATTATTAACAACTTCGAGTGAGAGTGATTCATATCCATCTATGATATCAACTCTTTGTGGAGCTGTAATACTTTCGGGCTTTGGCTGGATGGAAGTTCCAGTTATTTGTGGACCCGAGGATATTTCTGTGCCCACTGGGGTAGGAGTTCTAGTTACTTGTGGACTTGAGGATATTTCTGTGGCTACTGGGGTATGAGTTCTAGTTACTTGTGGAGTTGGGGGTATCTCTGTAGCCACTGGGGTAGGAGTTCTAGTTACTTGTGGAGTTGGGGGTGTCTCTGTAGCCACTGAGGGAGGAGTTCTAGTTACTTGTGGAGTTGGGGGTATCTCTGTAGCCACTGAGGTAGGAGTTCCTGTTATTAGGGGACCTGCAGATATTTCCTGATTTGTACTCCCATTATTAGCAGTATCGGCTTCAGTTGTCTCCTCATCAAATGGATTAATCGATCTGATTAAATTACCAACTTGCGGAGGTAGTTGGATATTCTCTCTCACAGATGGATTACTTAACAGAATTTCCCCTGCTATAACCAAAAAATATAATGAAAAGGCTGCTCTTCTCCTATTGGTGAACTTTTCTTCCTTTAGATACGTCCCAAAATCTTTCATTTCTTTGGACACCTTCCCGGCCATCTCCAGTAGTCGTTGTCTGAGATCTCGATGACTTTCAGGACTATCTGCATCATAATCTTCAAAATCTTGATCTTTAAATTTATCAATAGCCCGCATGAGGAACCTTTTTTCCCGCCTAGAATCCTTTTCACGCATTCCTGCTAATCTATTAGTACGTGTTTCGCATACTTGCTTCAATTCATTAATATCATCCCCATTTTCTTGATGAAGAATAAATGCACTCCCAGGTCTTTCTGTTCCTGTTAAATTTAGAATTTTATATGCCATATACCTCGTCAAAAACTCCATATTCAATAATCTCTCTCTATCTATTGATCTCGATAGTTCCATGAAACTCTTATGATTTGGTTGATCCGAAAGATATCTAATGGCAGAGGATAAGAAGGGATCCCTGCTTATTGCCCTCATATCAAGTTGATAAGTATCATTTAATAGGCTTATTCCTCTATGATGAGCAATTTCAATTCGTTTTATTAAGGCTTTTGAAGCAGGACTTAATTCAGGGTGATCTATGAAACTTATCAAAAATGCCTCTAAACTTGCTCGAACATCTGTTTCATCCGTGAATGGAACTTCCTGATTTTCCTGGGGAAATACTTTTCCCATAGTTCTACCTGCCACTTCTAAATATTGCGTTGTTAATTTTTTCCTCTTCAATTCATCTTTAATTGACTCCTCTTTTTCTCGCTTAACATCTTCATACATTCTTGTTTTTCTTAGATCTTCATCACTTACGCTAATATGCCTAGAAGCGCTTTGACCGATACTAGCTGCAGCATTAAATTTTCTCTTTGGGCCCAATCGTTTTAATTCGGAAGCTTTTGCTTTTATAGAATTAAGCTCAAAGCCAAGTATATCCGGTTGTTCGTCCTCGCGAGCATTCCCTTTATAATCCCAGAATTCTTGGTCATACAGAAATTTAAAACCATACCGATCCGTTAAACTCTGAAACATTTTTTGACGAAGATTATGATCATATTTATAAATATAAGGTTGAAGGATTGTATCCC
>CAYVIR010000043.1:5626-7244 GCA_964451645.1 uncultured Candidatus Saccharibacteria bacterium
AACGACAGTTCCTCGGAATTCCGGATTATCAAGTAATCCCGCCTGTTGATGTAAATATAGTAAGTACAGGGAAGCCTCTGACCAATCGTTAGTAGGGCTGTTAATTGCTCTATTAACATTTGCGAATGTCTTATGCATAACCACATCGTTAGAGTTTATTCCCGCATTATTAAGCACTAATGCCCTTCTTAATATCGGCATAAATTCTTCAGGTATGTCTGCATCAAAACCTCGCCGAAATTTTGGCCTTTGAGTATTTTTAGATCCCCTAAAACCGGGAATCTGGGCCGTCTTATCCATAGCGGCAATATCCAAGAGAGTTGGTCTGTTCTCTCCTTCAATCCCAAATGAGAGATCTAATGCTTGACATAAAGTGGATATAGCGTTTGATGATGAGGGGTTATATCGAGATGAATATCCAGAGTAGGAGTTATGTTCTTCCCATTCTCCTTTCTCAATTAAAAATTCATCGAATTTAGTAGGATCATCCATTGTCAGCCATGCAGCTGCCCTTAAATTAGTGATCGTTGAAGGTGCGATATATCTCCATACTGAGTATCGACTTTTAAGTTTTGGATATTTATCTTTATTATCTTGATAAGTATCAAATAACTCCTTCATTTTTGAAAGAACCGCTTCATCCCCACCGCTCCGAAGTTCCCACAGTTCTAAGAGTTTGAGATCTAGGTCGCTTTCGGGGGACGGTTCTTCAGTTTCAGAAGATTCAGGTATATTGATTCGGGCAAAAATATGCAAAGCCTTGTCTACTGCGTCTCTTGAAATCGCCTTGAATCTAGGAAGAACAGCATTTTCTCCCTCAACAAATAGTTGCCTAAAGGACTGCAATCTTTCATTTATTTCTTGCCGCCTGGAAAGTCTTAAAGGTGGAGCTACATCTAAGGGAGTGCCTGCCTCAGTAGTTATAACATCCGGTTGTCCTCTTCCATCATTGTTCATTATTATTTTTTTTCTTAGGTTTAGTTTAACAATACTGAAGAGCTAAGTTAAGGACTTCTACCAGGGATACTAAATCAATTGAAATGTATTGGCTTGTTATTTACTGAGGAGATAGGCATCCTCGTATAAGTCGATAGAGAAAAGATCCTATGCTATAAATGAGCACCTTATTTTATGAACGCTTTAGCGAAGACGAATGACCCTACGGAGAATCGAACTCCGATTTACAGATTGAGAATCTGCCGTCCTAACCGTTAGACGATAGGGCCAACTAACTAGAAAACTTAGATTTTGCGAACAAAGTGAAGCAAAAACTTTAGTTTTCTGTTATCCCACACTCCGAACTTGTGAGGAGATGTGGGACCTATTCATTTTTCAACGCCTCCTTTACCGTTATCCCGCACTTTTGTAAAAGTGCGGGACTAATTCGACTACGTCTTTTACTGCGCTTCGCTTGTAAAAGCCTAGTCCTCATTTAGGACGATAGGGCCAATTAACTAGAATATTTGGCTTTTGTAAACGAAGTGCAACAAAAGACTTAATATTCTGTTATCCCACACTCCGAAATTGTGAGGAGACGTGGGATCTATTTAACTTTCAATGTTCTCCGAGTTTACGAGGATATACGGGACCTCTTTACTTTTCAACGCTTTCACTTTAT
>CAYVIR010000044.1:0-6810 GCA_964451645.1 uncultured Candidatus Saccharibacteria bacterium
TAGTTCTTATAGGTCCTCTCGTGAGGTATTGGCTGTGGTCCCCGATCCGGAGAGGCCAGGCAAGGTCGTAACTCAACAAATTCCTGAGGTGGATGATCTTTTGGATGATGCAAGAAAGATCACAAATAGAGCTCGCAGAGTGGAAAAATATCAGTTATTTCAAGAAACTATCGCACAGGAAGTACCGGTAGTTTTCTTGTACCACCCTAAGGAAACTTATATAATAAACCGCAGAGTGAAGAATGTTGACATTACAAAGATAAATTCTATTGAAGAAAGATTTGATACAGTTGAAGAATGGACGATCACTATTGACTGATTTATTTTAATTCATTAACTCATTAAAATGGGAGTAAGTATTTTAACGATTCTTTTGGTCATCGGAGCGGGTATAATTTTTCTCATTGGATTTGTTATAGCCCTATATAACGGATTAGTTAAGCTAAAAGTTCTGGTCGAGGAAGCCTGGAGTGGGATAGATGTACAGTTAAAACGCAGATATGATTTGATTCCAAATTTAGTCGAAACCGTAAAGGGCTATGCAACTCATGAAAAAGGAACTTTTGAGAAAATAGCAGAATTGAGAAGTTCTGCTATGAAAGCAGAAAGTGTGGAGGAAAAAGGAAGGCTAGAAGGTGAGTTAACTTCTACATTGAAAACCTTGTTTGCTGTTGCGGAAAATTATCCTCAGTTGAAGGCAGATGCTAACTTCTTAGATCTTCAGAAATCTCTGCAGACTATCGAGGAAGAGATCCAGGGAGCAAGAAGGTATTATAATGGGGCAGTACGAGAATTTAATCTAAAACTCTCGGTTTTCCCCAATAATATAGTAGCAGGATTCCTAGGATTTAAATCTAAGGAGTTCTTTGCAGCTGATGAACAAGAAAAGGCAAATGTGAAAGTTGATTTCTCCGAAAAGACTGGGAAATAAGAAATATGTCTAAGAAATTTGCTCAAAGTGTAATTACTTTTTCTCTGATTTTATTCTTTTGGATAATATTTTCCCTTAACCCTTCTGGCGTAAGAGCTCAAGAGAGGAACTATGAGTATGACTCGGTAAATATCAGTATTGACGTCAATGAGGATTCTACCATGGTTGTCACCGAAGAGTTAGTCTACAGATTCAACGGCACGTATCATGCGGCATTTAGAGATATCACTTTAGTAGATGAAGCAAATCTCCGTGAGTGTCAAGCGAATGCCACTTTGCAATGTGGGGGGTTTGAATTTATAGAAATACTTGAAGTATTAGACAATGAGGGAAATAGTTTAGGTCCGGCAGGGGAAAAAGATCTGCGCTATGATGAGCAGGGGAGGGTGATGACGGATCCCGATAAATACATTGTAACTAATGAACATGTTGACTTAGATAAACGATTTCGAATTCAATGGGTGTTTTCGGAACAAGGCCGGAATTTCCAAAGTGAACTTCTAAAGTTCACAGTTAAATACAAAGTGTATGGAGGAATAGGCTATTTTGATGAGTATGACCTTTTCTACTGGAATGCGATCTTCAGTGATAGAGAAGTCAATGTCAAGAACGCAAAAATTGAGATAAATTATCCAGGAAAAGTTGACACTTCCCCTCTAAACTTTCAAGTCCCCGGCCAGGGAAATCAATATTCTATTAATTCCATAAACCAGGGAAAGTCGGTAATTATCACCACAGAAAACTTATTACCTTACGAGGAATTCACCATAATTCAGAAAATAGATAAAGGGATGGTGTCTAAGTATGGAACATTGAAATTACAATTAAGCCCTTCCGAACAAAATGTATTGATTAACAATAGAGTTTACCTCACAGAGATTAGTGAAGAGCTAAAGGGGATTCCTCCAGGAGAAGTGAAGCTCAACTTCTCTCAATCGGGAAGACATTCTAAAGAATTTAACTTTAATATGGAACCTGGGGAGGAAAAAGAGCTGGAAGTGGTACTGGAAATGACTCGCGCACAGATATTCAAACTCCTTCTTGTTGCAGCGCTTAATATATTGGGGCTTATGTTCCTTCCCCTGGGGTTATTGGTATTATATAGATTATGGAAGCGGAAAGGCAAAGATAGTATAAAACAAGGAATAATTATCCCTTATTACTCACCTCCTGAAGGCCTCAGGCCCTATTCGTTGGGTTCTCTGAAAGATGAGAGAGTAGACATACTGGATATTACAGCTACGATTATAGACCTTGCATATCGAGGGTATATTAAAATTAAGGAATTTGGTGCCAAACAGGTTCTTGGCATAAAGGTGACAAAAACTGATTATGAATTAATTAAGCAAAAAGAGATCACCGATCTTAATGAAGTCGAAAAGGAGATAATGGATTCTGTTTTTGGTACAAAGGATCGGGTTACCACGAATGAATTAAAAAATAAGTTTTATTTGAAAGTCCCGAAGATAAAGAAGAGTGTCTACCAGGACCTTATGAATAAAAAGTATTTTTCGGAAAATCCAGACACTGTCCGAACTAGGTATATTGGGTACGGAGTGCTGACAATAATACTAGCTGTGGTGCTGACTGTTTCATCTTTTGTGGTCTCAATATTTATCGGGACTGCTATCGCAACAGGAATATTAGGTATTCTTCTTCTTTTCGTATCAAAGTATATGCCTTCTAGAACTGAGTTGGGTTCGAAAACTTTTCATAAAATACTGGGATTCAAGATGTACATGGAAACAGCGGAAAAATATCGAGTTCAGAATTTAACCCCTGAAACATTTGAGAAGTTTTTATCATATGCCATAGTTTTTGGAGTTGAGCAAAAATGGGCGGAAACTTTTAAGGATATTTATAAAGGGACTCCTTCGTGGTATGAAGGGAGTACGGATACTTTCTCAACAATATATTTAGCAAATTCTTTAAGTAGGTTTAATACTACAACTGCAACGGCTATGACAGTGAGTCCCAATTCTTCGGGATCTTCTCGGGGAGGTGGTTGGAGTGGTGGTGGAGGCTTTTCGGGAGGCTTTTCCGGAGGCGGTGGAGGAGGAGGCGGCGGTGGTGCCTGGTAGATCATTAGTTCCCAATACCAAGTTCAGATTTATGGAACCTCCGACAATGGTCGATGGAGAATTGGAATTACTACTTGATGCCAGAAAAGAAGGAAACAATCGCAAAGGTCTTCTTCCTGCATATCATTTCAATATGATCAATTCCGCTACAGGAAAAGAAATGGGTCATATTCGTCTGAGAATTGGCTCTGAGAGTGAAGTGAAATATTTTGGGAACATAGGCTATGATGTAAATGAAGAGTTCCGAGGAAATAAGTATGCCGCCAGAAGTATAAAATTAATTCTCCCATTTGCTTTCAAGCACGGACTAGAAAATGTGTGGATCTCTTGTAGTCCAGATAATCTGGCCTCTAGGAGAAGCTGTGAAATTGCAGGAGGCGTAATGACAGGAATATTTGATATTCCAAAAGAAGATGAGATGTATAAAGAGGGTGAGAGACAAAAATGCTGGTATAGATTTGGCTAATAATATCTTCTAGTAAGTGTATCCCTGGAGCTCCTATACAATTAACCTATCTCTTGCTAGAATTAGCCTTGTTTTAGAAATAGATTATGTTGGAGAAGTTACAAACAGTCATCTTAGCTTTGCTTGCGGTAGTCGCATTTATGGTTGCGATGCCGAGGTGGAACTTTGAATACAAAGGAAAAAAATACGAGATCAATAACATCAACCCAAGTGACTTGAATCTGGATTTAATTGAAGATGAGTTTGCATATAAACCTGCTCTCGATTTACAAGGAGGATATAGTGTGACTTTCGATTTGGATATGCAGGGCTATCCGACAGAAGGATTGGAGAAATATGAGCAGGTAAAGTCGACAATATCCCAACGAATGGCTCTGATTGGATTCAAGGATTTTGAATTTACTTCGTTGTTAAATCCTGAAAAAGATCTGTACAGTTTCCGGTTAACTACTCCCGATCGCGTGGATGAAAACTTATTAGTAATTTTGTCGAGTCCGGGAAAGCTGCAGGCGTTAATAGACGATCCTGATGCCATAGAAGGAGAAGAAAGTATAGATAGTACTTCTCTGTATCCCGGGAAAATCACCGCTGATATATCGAATGCGGATATTGCTAATGTTAGGGTAGTTTCAGACTCGCGGATATATTCCACAGATCCCGAAACTCCTTATAATTATGGCCTGGAAATAGAATTCAGGAATGAATCTAAACAAAAACTCAATTCTGCATTGATAAGTAATTATAGTAAAAGCTCTCCCCTCTTTTTCCTTCTCGATGATTCCATAGTGGCTGTTCAGGCAAGCGGTTTCCAGATTGATCCTTTTTCCGATAACGATAGTTTACTTTTATATACCACGTTGGATGATACAAAGTTAAGCAATTCCGTTATTGCATCTGTTATGAATAGTCCTGAGATCGATGTCCCTATTTCTGTGGGGGATACAGTAGAAATTAATCCTCTATTGGGAAACTCTTTATTGGGCAAGCTAAGGCAGGGTACAATTATATCCGTGGTCCTAGTTCATATCGTGTTAATTCTCCTTATGAAGAAAAGCTCGATATTGCTTTTGGTCTCCATTGATTTATATTCAGTATTATTGATAGCTTTGCATAAGATCCTGGGGTTCAATCTTAGTCTTTCACTGATAGCGGCATCTATCGTCATGGTTGCTTTTTTTGCACTGAGGATGAATGATATTGTCAATAGGCTGAAAGTAAGTGAGAATCTTAAGAAGAAAAGTGTATTGAAAACAATCAAAATAGATGATATTTCTGCAAAAAGCCTTATCCTCAGACTTTTAATCTTCGTCCCAATAATTCTCTTCTTCGAGAATCTCCTTACTGTATCAGTCAACCAGTTTGTACAGGGGATAATACTGGCGGTAATTGTATGGATTTTGTTTGATTACTTTTATTTGAAATTATTAGTGAAAAGATTTCATAGCTATGTCTAAAGAAATGATAAAGAAAATTATTAAACCGAATATCTTATTGTTATGTCCGATTATATTGATAATCAGTATTAATCTATTTCTTAATAAAATAAATCTTGGCGTAGAATATACATCTGCGAATGTCGTGGAGTTTACTCTTCTTGATTCTTTGGCCGTAGAGGAGGTTGAGAAGAAGGTATATGAGATAAAACCTTATTCTAAGGTCGAAAGTTACGAAAATAACCAATATACCTTCTACTACCAAGAAGTGTCATTGGAGGAATTGGAAAGCTTGCAGGATGACATCCAATCAAATGTAGGAGTAATGAGTTCCTTCCAGGTTCTAATTTACAAGCCGACTACTTTGGTATTGATTGTAAATAGGATTTATTATGGGGTCTATGTGGCCACGGTCATTTATATAGGCCTGTTGATGTATATTTTCAAAAATACCCAGTTGACTAGAGAAAAAGTCCTTTCATTAATTATGACTGATTTATTACTCATATTTATTCAAGGAGGAGTTTTGATAGGCGGGCTTAATTTATTGGGATTCTGGAATCTTAAGCTTTCTTCGACTGTCATTACGGTTGGCGCTGGAGCCCTTCTAATAGGTATGCTCCCGAACATTCTCATTAGTAGGAAGTTGCAACCAGATATAATTGAAACCTGGCAATACGAAGCTAGTCGGCTTATGCACGACCGTTCAAGGCTCCTATGGCTGTTTATCGTAATATATGCGGCCTTTGCATGGGTATATACTATGAATGCCGCTCTCTTTCTATTGATCTCCGCATTCTTAGCTTATTCTGTTTACCTGTATACGTATGCTAAGCCGGTCCTTCTACAGTGGAATCTCAGAGGCTTAGCTGCTAACAGATTAATAAAGAAAAATAAGTTTCTGAAAAAAGAATGGTAATAAAGCAGGCACAATTACAAGACCTGGACAATTTTTACTCCTGCTTTGAATTAGTAATGAGAGAGGGATATTCGGGATACTCTCAAAAGCTAATCAACCTTTTCCTATATAAAGATTACAGTAAAGGTAACTTTTATATCTGGATGGAAAAGTATCTTAGGGTTATCTTTTTGGCTATTGAAGAAGGAGAGGTGATAGGATTTATTGTTGGAGATAATACATATGGAGGAATCGGGTTTATAAGCTGGATAGGCGTCCTCCCGGGTTCTCGCAATAAAGGGATCGGAGCAGAACTTTTCCGAACATATGAGTCATTTGCCGCTTCGAGAAACGCACATGTTCTTGAACTTTATACCTATAAGAAGGTATTGCCTTTTTATCTTAAGCTTGGTTTCAAGGAGATTGGGCATAGAGAGGAAGGCTATTATGGACAACCTAACATTATTATGAATAAAACGATTGGGAAATGGTCCGATGTCAACATCCCCGATATAAACTAGGTTATTTATCCGAGGTCATATGTAAACTGAATTATCCTTGCCTCCTCTCTTTTAGTCAGGTAACATAAAATATATAGATTTTAATCTGTCTCTACTGCCATGAGAAAAATTATTGGTTCCATCGTCGCCATTTGTCTTCCTATTCTATTTTTAGGATCCCAAGCTACTGCACAGACAGTAACCCCTTCACCCTCTCCAGAGGTTACAATTACTCCTTCAATCCCGTCTCCTACTCCTACAGTTGTAACTTTAGCAGTTCCCCAGGGGATTACAGCAGTTATGATAAGTGAAGACAGGATTGATATTAGCTGGAAAGCCTCTACCGGGGCAAGCGCTTATGAGTTGTATCGAAATGATGAGTTGATTGCTATCGTAGGTTCGATATTTCACAAAGATACTGGCCTGGATGCTGAAACCTCTTATAGTTATAAAGTGAGAGCATATGATGGGGTGAGTTATTCATCCTATTCCACTACAGTG
>CAYVIR010000045.1:0-6739 GCA_964451645.1 uncultured Candidatus Saccharibacteria bacterium
GCAAGCTAGAATTACCGCCACCGAGTTGGTCATAAAAAATTATTGGAAAAAATTTCGCCAATTTAGCCAAACCAAATTTAAGACCGTTATGCGTGCTACCAGGTCCACCATGCAAACAAACTAACGCAGGGTTATGCTTAGTTGATTCGTTATAAATTAACTCCGACCACACTTGACCGCCAGGTACATTAATCATTACTTCTTGACGAGAATACATCTTTCACCCTCTTAACAAACTATTTAGTAAATTTTTTACTACGCATTAGCATCACAAAAAAAGCTGGGGTTAACAAGGTTGCAATTAAAACTGAACCCAATATTCCACCAATAATTCCTAGACCGACCGAATGTTGTTCATTCGCCCCTGCACCACTGGCAAAAACCAGCGGCAAAGTTCCTGCAATAAAGGTAATTGAGGTCATCACAATTGGACGAAAGCGCACACTTAAAGCATGAATCGCACTGTAACTCGCGCTATGCCCTTGGCGCATTAATTCTAATCCGTATTCGACCAATAAAATAATATTTTTCGCCGATAACCCCAGTAGCGCAATTAAACTAATCTGGAAGTATAAATCATTTTGGCTCGCGCTTAGTAACAAAATAACGGCAGCGCCAAATAATGCCACTGGTACACCAAGTAAAACCACCACCGGCAAACGCCACATTTCATAAAGTGCGGCTAACACCAAGTAAATCATCACAAACGAAAATGAAAACGCCAAGCTTGAGGTTTTTTGCGATTGTTCGGCTTGATAACTCGTGCCCGACCATTCAAAATCATACCCCTTTGGCAAACTTTGGTTAGCTTCCTGACGCACTATCTGCATCACATCCCCCATCGAATAACCATCGCGTGCGCGAATGGTGATTTTTGAGGCTAAATAACCGTTAAAATGCTGAATAACTTTTGCCGCTGAAGCATATTTAACCGTAGATAAGGTTGCCAGTGGAACCATCGTATCATTTTTTTCTGAATGCACAAAAACGTTATTCAAATTCTTAATTGAAGCACGAAACGGAAAATCTGCCTCCAGCACCACCCACACCAGCCCCTGCATAATATAGGCAAAATTGACATTATTATTACTATAGATCGTTTGTAACGCGTTGTAGTAATCCTGTAAATTTACCCCATAATACGTCGCTTGTTCAACATTCGGTAAAATTGAAACTTCGAGTGCATGCGTATTCAACGATTGAGTTGCCCGCCCAATAGCTTTATGCGTGGCTAACTGCTTAATGAACGCATTCGCAACCTCTTCTAATTTGCTAGCATCCCCGATTGAACGGTCTTCAATATAAAACTCTACCCCAACTGTAGTACTCAAACCACGAATCGGCGGCTGATTATAGGCATTTACCACCATACCACTATGTTGACTCGCGAGATTTTCAAGACTCGTAATAATTTCATCAGCGGTACTTTTTTCACCACTGCGCTCTGACCAGTTTTTTAGATTAACGATTAAAGATGCTACCGATGAACTTTGGCTGCCTGAATCTCTAAAATTAACTCCAGTTATACTGACTACCGAATCAAAATTAAAATTTTTATTGAGATTCTTTATGTAATTTTTCCTAACGCAGTATATCTTTCTTTCTCTTATATTATTGTCTTCATTATCTATCTTCTCCACCTGCAATGGCTGATCCGTGATATCGCAACGAAAAAATTTCTAAGACCGAGATTAAGGAACACGAGGGTAAGCATAATAATCACAGTCATGCTTACTATAATTCTTTTGCTATATGCGAGGTTGTTTTGGTGGTTTACCCAATTCGATTTTTCCGACTTGGGAATAGATACCCCATCCGAGATAAGTTTTCCAAACTTCTGGAGTTCGTTTAGCCCCATAGCTAACAATAGTGTGCCCTCTATCCCTCTTTTTAGCCTTGTCGCTGGTGCCAGCTTGCTCATCAATCTTTTTATAGATTTGACCTTGCCCTTATGGGTTTTGATCCTCGTATTGTTTACAGACCCATTATCCGTCCTATCTAGGTTGAGAATAATAAAGCAGGCTGAGAAAATAATTAGAGATAGAGGAGATAGTTTAAAAATTGTTGCAGTGACCGGAAGCTATGGAAAGACCACTACCAAGGAAATAATTTATGAAATTTTAAGCAGGAAATACAAAACCTCAAAAACACCCCAAAATCAAAACACCGCAGTAGGAGTTGCAAAAGCAATAATTGATAATGTAAAGAAAGATACGGAAGTGTTTATTGCGGAAATGGGTGCCTATAAGAAAGGAGAGATAAGTAGGGCAGTAAAAATTGCTCCACCTGATATATCACTAGTCACGGCCTTATCTCAACAGCATGTGAGTTTGTTTGGTTCTCTCGATAATTTATTTGCTGCTAAATACGAAATTATTGAAGGCCTGAAGGAAAGTGGGGTGGCCGTACTGAATGGGAATGATGATGGATGTATACGTATGGCCGATATGACAAACAGAACTAAAATGATGTTTTATCATAAAGTCCCTTCTGAGGCCAATCCTAGTAATATTATGTCGGGAGACGGTAGGAACGAATCGATAGTAGCAAAGAAGATAGCTGAAGATGGAGATAGGCTACTCATTGAATTTGAATATAAATCGAAAATATTCTCACTTAATGTAGGATTCAAAGACAGGAGAATGGCCCTCAACCTTCTAGCTGCCATTGGGGTATGTTTACAGTTGGGGATGACCGTGGAAGAGATAGTTTCGATAATAAATAACTTTAATTATTCAGGCAATTATCTTAAGGAGTACAAAAGTATAAACGAGTCAATAGCCATAGACGATGGGAAATCAGCAAATTATGATGGATTCCAAATGGCTTTGAGTTACCTTTCAAAAAAAGCTGCCAAGAGTAAATGGATCATGACGCAGGGGATAATTGAGCTTGGTACAGAACGGGAGAGAATTTATTCGAAATTAGCTAAAGAAATTGTAGTAAAATCAGACGGACTGATAACAAATGATAAAGTACTGGCACAGCATGTTCGAAGTGCTAAAGCGGATTATAAAATTGTTTTTATAAAAGATTCTAATTTGTTCCCTACATATTTCTCCTCAGTGATAAAGAAGGGAGACATAGTATTGATAGAGGGTACATTTGCCCAAAGTATTTTAGAGAAGATCGTAATAGATGGAGATTAAAGAAGTAAGAGAAAAAACAGAATGGGAAGATTATATAATGAATTCCGAGAACGACTATAGTTTTTTTCAATCATGGAACTGGGGCTAGGTTGAAATAGCATTGGGGAAGAAATTACGGAGATTAGGTTTCTATAAAGATGGAAAACTGCTTGCTCTCGCACAAGTTGCCGAAATTAAAGCGAAGCGCGGGAAATTTCTACATGTTCGTAACGGCCCGATTTGCAAGTGGGATGAAGCTTCTTTGTCGGAGGAAGTAGTAGATGAACTTAAAACCTACGCAAGAAAAGCCAATGTCGATTTTATTAGAATTAGTCCTCTTATTAGATTTGGAGATGCAGCTTCCACAATCCTCGAAAGTTCCGGCTTTATTGACAACCAAATGCATGATGTAGACGCTGAAGTCACATGGGTGCTTGACATATCAAAGCCGCCTGAGTATTTGTTGGAAAACATGAGAAAAAGTACCCGCTATTCTATAAAAAAAGCGATCAAAGATGGCGTGAAAATAATTAAAAGTACGGATATTGATGACCTTCCGAAATTCTTTAAGGTATATGAGGATACCATAAAAAGACAGAAATGGCATGCATATGGTTTCGATTACTTGAAGAGTGAATTTGAGATTCTTGCACAAGACAATCAAATCTCGATTTTTCTTGCCGAATATCAAGAGAAGATAATTGCCGCTTCGCTTTTTATTTATTATGGAGACACTGTTTACTATCATCATTCAGGAACTTTGACAGCCTATAGGAAAATCCCCGCCGCATATCTTTTACAGTGGGAGTCAATTAAAGAAGCGAAATCAAGAAATATTAAATATTATAATTTTTTTGGTATTGCAAGAGAAGATAATCCACGCCATCCGTGGTATGGGCTGTCCTTCTTTAAAAAAGGGTTTGGTGGCTATGAACAAAGATGGATTCACGCCAAAGATTTGCCATTAAAACCGAAGTACTGGCTCACCTATATTTATGAATATATTGAGCGCAGAAGTAGGGGTTACTAGTTAATTCTTCCTCGTGGTCTTCCCGTGCTGAAGGACGTGTCCTAAAGTGGTGAATGTAGTTCCAAAGACAGTCCCTGTAAGGAATCCAATTAGCACTAGAAGTATAATAGTTCCGGCTGATTCCGTTTTTGTATATTCTGATTTTTCTGTCAAGTCTCCATAGAGAGTGAATGCAAGGCCTGTATCTTCATTGAAGGATCCATCGCTTAACATATACGCATTCTCGTCAGATTTGTATACCTTGAGCTGCCCATATTCGGTATCTCTGGTAACATTAAAAACACCAAGCACATCTCCGGGTGTGAAATACCCACGAACGCTGGCAATATCAACACATATTCTTGTTTCCGTGTATTTATTATAATCGGCATCACATGTGCCAATGGATAATGATCCCTCATTTCCAGTGGTAAATCCGGTTATTATTCCACCTTCTACTTCCAGCCTTAACTGAATGGCAGAACTTTCTGTTTCTTCGTCTGCAAGCACTACAAATATTTGACTCGCGTCGGCTTTATCGCTTTGTGATTCAATAGAAATGGCTTTTGCCGAATCGGTAAACAAGAAAAAGAAAGTTCCTATTAGTAATAATATGAGAAATCTCTTCATGGCAGTTTTTAAAAAAGTTAATTAGTTTTTGATTTTTTCTCTGAATAGAAAATAATCGCGACAAATGCTCCTACCAATACAATTAGGATTCCAATTAAAAGAAAAAAGGGAAGAGTATTTGTATCAGTGGTTTGTTCTGTGGTATCTACGGTTGGTGCAGGAGTTATCTCTCCAACGGCAGGTGTCTTTGTACTAAGTATCGTCCCGTCTTCCGCTACGAGCTCATTTTCTGTTGAAAGGTAGGCAAAGTCCGGATTTGCAGTAAATACTGGCTCCTCTTCTAAGGCATGAGTGACTGTAATAAGCAAAATTCCCTGGTCTGTTTGGAAGGGAATAGCTCCTTGATAGGCTAATTCAACACATACTTGATTTTCCGTATGACTGGACTTATTATCACATGCAGGGAGAGCTAATATCTTATCATCAGCTACTTGTACAGATTCAATAACACCCCCAGTTAAAGATAATCTTACTTTCACAGCGGTGGTTTCTTTTGGTGGCAATGCATACAACTGAAAAACGGAAGTGCTAGTTTCCGGATTAGTACTTAAAACATCGACCTTCAGGGCATGTGCAGGCGTACCAAAAAAATATAAGCCCACTATTATAAATGCGCCTAATAATAACCTTTTCATAATTAATTTTATCTTAAACTTAATTATCTGGAGCTCCCAATCTTCTGAGAGCTCCAGTCGTTCACTTTTAAAGCGTACAAAGCGGATTGTTGTATCTGTCTGCAAAGCTTACAAAGTCTGACAAGTCGATTAAGCCGTCATCTGCAGTATCAGGGCCATTTACGGAATCCTTGCTGCCACAGTTGACTCCAGTTGTAGGATTGCTAAAGTCATTGCCGCTATCATTGCATCGTCTCTGATAGAAAGAAGCAAATCCATCTGTCCCTCCAAAGTCGACAATATCAAAATAATCATTTTTATCGACGTCTGCAGGTCCGCATGCTATCCCATAAGGAGTAGCACTTGGAGTTGCAAAAACCGTGACCTCAGGAGTAGTAGCTACGCCAGGGGTAGGAGATGGAGTTATAAGTGGAGTAGGAGATGATGTCAACCCTGCTGTAGGCGTAGGACTTGGATTCTCTGGTGTGGAAGAAGGAGTAACTTGCACAGTCTCCGAAGGTGTCACTGTAACCTCTGCTGTCGGAGTATGACTGGCCTCGGGAGTGCCATCTTCTTCGATAGTGAAGGTACTTTCGCAGGTTTCTTCCGATGTAACACCATTAAAGAGTACTTCGGCATAATTCGATACTTCTTCCCCGACTTCCCCTGTCAAAGTTGCTTTATAAGTAATAGTCTCAGTGCCTGCTTCTACCTCGCATTCTATGTAATCTTCGGAGGTCGCTGGGGTCTGAGATGGAGACACATCATCTCTTGTCAGAATAATTAATACTCCTCCCAATAATAGTACCGCTCCAGATGCAACAAGTGCAGCAAGATAAGGATTTTTCTTCAGTAGATCAGACTTTAGAGAGCTTTTATTGTTTACTACTAGAACATATGCAGTTCCACCTGCAACTATTGAAAGTAGAATTATACTAATTAATATTGACCCTCTTTCTGCATAATAGTCACTTACTCCTAGTACTTTCCCTTGCCCTGGGTTATAGGTAGAAGCACCCAGAACACTAGGTATTTCACAACCTGCTTCCGCAAGCGACTCCTCGTCCATTTCTAGGGTGTCCGCAGAATAGTAGTCACGAACAATTATATCTCCATCAACACCGGGGGTAGGGTAAGACAGCCTTAAAGTATAAGTAACTTCACTCTCCGGATATGCACCTTCCTCTGTAAAAGTGGCTTCTTTTTCGCTACAGGATATTGCGGCAAACCCTGGAGTAGGAGTAGCAGTTGTAGTAGTTGCTTGGAAGCCTAGCCCCCTAGCAGTGCTATCCAGGCCATTTATTCCACTAGCCTTTGTTACAGGCATCTTCTCAAGCTTATTTATCATCACCTCAGAG
>CAYVIR010000046.1:0-5009 GCA_964451645.1 uncultured Candidatus Saccharibacteria bacterium
AGTTTTAGATTCTATTGAAGAGTTAGGATTTAAATATGCTACAAAATCAGGAGTCTCAGTGGGGACAAACGAACTTGTAATTGATGACAAAAAAGACGTCTTTCTGAAAGAGGTAGAAGATAGAGATAATCAGCTGAATACTGACTACTATACTGGCTTGCTTACCTTGCAGGAAAAGAAGCGTCTCTCTGAACAAATGTGGATGGATCTAGTAGAGAAAGTGGCAGAAATCACGTGGAATAAGTATTCCGAAGATAAGAACAACAACTTGGTAATCCTTCAGGAATCAGGAGCATTGCCTGTACAAAATCCTTTAAGACAAATTTCCGGAATTCGAGGATTAATTCTGGACCCTCTTGGGAATATTGTTGAATTACCTTTGAGATCAAACTATAAGCAAGGTCTTTCTAATTTGGAATATTTTGTGGCAGCTAGGGGAACTAGAAAAGGGCTCGCAGATACGGCGCTTAGAACTGCAGAATCGGGATACCTTACGAGAAGATTAGTTGACGTTGCCCAGGACGTAATAATAAAAGAAGAAGATTGTGGCACCGAGAATAGTTTTACCCTTTCCAGGAATAGTAATAGAAGATTAAATTTTGAAGAGCAATTAACCGGAAGATTCGCGGGGGAAAACATTGCGAATCCGAAAACAGGCGAGATTATTGTAAAAAAGGATGAAGAGATAACGGTAAAACTTGCCGAGGAAATTGCGAATACTGAACTCGAACAAGTAGAAGTGAGGTCAGTATTGGTGTGCGAAACCAAGCACGGGGTATGCCAAAAGTGTTATGGCTATGATTTAGGGACAAGAAGAGTTGTAAAGATTGGAATGGCAGTGGGAATAATAGCTGCTCAATCGATGGGAGAGGCCGCCACTCAGTTGACTCTAAATACGAAACATTTGGCAGGTAGAGCCGGAACTGATATTACTCAGGGACTTCCCAGGGTGGAAGAACTTTTCGAGGTAAGAACACCTAAAGGGAAAGCGGTAATTTCCGAAATTGATGGAAAGGTATCATTAGTATATGGAGAAAATAAAGAAAAGGTTGACTTTATCAGAGTAAGTAATAGAAAACAAATGCAGAGAGTTTATGAACTAGATGAGGCTGATGCTACGGATATTAAGAGAACAAAGAAAATCAAGGAAGGAGAGATAATATATACAAAAGCAGACGGGGAGAAGATTCTAGCTGAGTATGAAGGGAAGGCTGTTAAAGAAGAGAATAAAATAATCTTCGTTGTGGACAAGGAATTCGTTGTGGAGTATGAACTTGGAGAGGATGCAATCATTCTGGTTGAAGACGGCTCCAGCATAATGAAAGGAATGGCCTTGACCGCTGGGTCCCAAGATCCTAAAGAGTTGATGAGAATAAACGATATAAAGTCAGCCCAGAAATACCTCATTAACAACGTACAAGAGACATATGGAATACAAGGAATAGGTATTGATGACAAACATGTTGAGGTAGTAGTCAGACAAATGTCGAGGTTTGCTAGGGTAATTGATGCAGGAGACTCCGATTACCTACCTGGTGATTACGCTGACCATATAGAATTGAAGCAATTAAATGGCACATTGAAAGAGGATGGAAAGAGAGTTATTAAAAGTAAAAGGCAACTACTTGGAATTACATTCGCAGCTATCAAAACAGATAGTTTCTTATCAGCTGCTTCGTTTGAACAACAGGTAAGGGTCTTGAGTGAAGCCGGATTAATTGGCAAAGTTGATCATTTGAGAGGTTTGAAGGAAAATGTTATAATTGGCAGGACTGTACCATTGGGAGATGAAGTCAGATAAGTTTATACAAATTTTATTACATTCATAAAGTATTTAATTATGGCAAGAGTATCACAACTGGTTAGAAAAGGCAGGAGGAAAAAAAGAGGTGTAGTAAGGTATAAAGGGCTTGATTTTAGTGAGACGACCAAATACAAGCAATTACAGTTTAATTACAATAGTATAAAGAATAAGTTTACAAAGAGAGCAAACCCTCTTCGAAGAGGTGTTTGTTTGGCTGTCTTTACAAGAACGCCTAGAAAACCTAACTCTGCTCTTCGTAAAGTTGCCAGGGTCAGATTATCCAATAAACAAGAAATATCTGCGTACATCCCAGGAGAAGGCCATAATCTACAGGAGCACTCTGTTGTTTTAGTACGTGCCGGAAGGAAACCTGATCTTCCAGGAGTTAAATATCAGATTGTTCGAGGTCGATATGATACTGCCGGAGTAGAAGGCAGAAAAACATCCCGGTCAAGATATGGAGCGAAAAAACCTAAATAATTTTAAAATTCACAAATGAGAGGAAAAAGTATAAGAATAAGAGAAATAAAGCCGGACGCAGTATACGAAAGTGTGATGGTAGGTAAGCTAATCAATTATCTCATGCTCGATGGCAAGAAAGATGTGTCTAAGAAGATTGTCTACGAAATGATGGATAAACTTTCTGAACAGACGAAATTGTCTCCTTTGCCTGCACTGGAAAAAGTTTTGGAGATGATAAAACCTAAGGTAGAAGTTAGGTCAAGGAGAGTAGGCGGAGCTAACTATCAAGTTCCCGTTCCTGTTTCAGAGAAAAGGCAACTGGATCTCTCACTTAGATGGCTGGTGGATGCCGCAAGGGCGACAAGAGGAAGTAAGTCTATATCCGATGCTTTATTGAATGAATCGCTTTCTGCTTTAAATAAACAAGGAAATGCTTACAAGAAAAAGGAAGATACCCATAAAATGGCCGAGGCGAACAAAGCATTCAGTCACTTGACTTGGTAAAAGGCTCGAATATTAATCCAAAACAACTCCACTACGTTGGAGTTGTTTTTTTATCTCTTGAATAAGTTGGTAGGTATCTTTCTCTGCAGCATTTTTAGATATCACAAAAACAAGATCGAAACCTGGTTGGAACCTGGTAATATTAATCCTGACATATTCGCGAAACTTGCGGCGTAATCGATTTCGGATGACTGCATTACCGACTTTCTTGCTAGTTATAAAGCCTACTCTACTAGCTAATGTTGTGTCTGAGTTCTTTTTGACGAATAATATAGACGAATCCGTATAGTATCTCTGACCTCTCCGGAGAATTGATTTATAGTCTGATCCGAGTCTAATTCGTTGCTTAAAAGTGAGCATGAGGCGATCTACTATCTACGTCTACTCAATCGTTTGTTCTTATCGTTTACTATTTCGTCAGAAACAGAAAGTGAAAGACGTCCTTTGCTCCTACGACTCTTAAGCACTCTTCTTCCTGCCTTTGTAGCCATACGAGCCAAGAAGCCGAATTTCCGCATTCTTTTTGTTTTGCTAGGTTGATATGTTCTTTTCATTATTTTCTCTTGAACTATGGAATTTTACCATGTAAAGACTCATTAATAAAGGAGAATCTTCACAGGGGATATATTTACAAGCTTAAGCAGTAAAGTTTAGGGTTTTCTCCATGGCCTACTTGGTATTAAAGCATTGATAACTTCTATAATATCATTATGGTCAAGCCAGTATACTCCCATTAGTTGACTTAAAGCGAGTGTTGCCTTCAATTCGAGACAGTGTCGCAAGTTTGATAGTCAGAGTTTTTGAATAACACAGGAAAGGGTAAGCCTACTCTCACTATTGATCTTGGTCTTGAATAATTGAATCTTCAAAATTTCCGTTTATATAATACTGAGGGTCGTGTAGGTAATTGTGTAGCCGAGATTGACTGGTAAGAGAGCGATTATAAGCAATATTGGTTCGAATTCTTTTCTTTATCAAATACCCCGATCCTAAGATAATTAGAATTCCGGCTAGAATAAAAAACACTCCCAGGCCGGAATTATCCGATGTAACAATGCTCTCTAAGCCCAATATCCCTTCCTGTTTGGGAAGAGTAACGGTTTGGAGGGGAGACCTACTTGATTGTTCGTTTCCTCTATAACTTACGACAAAATAGTGATAAATAGTTCCTCCTACCACTTTGGTATCAGAGTATCTGTTAACTGTTTTTTCTATACGTGTAATTTCGCTAAATTCCCCATCGGATGTGTTTCGAAATACAATATATCCGTCTAAATCATCCGAATCCGACTTAGTCCATGCCAAATCTATTTGTTGAGCATTCCCTTGAGATACAATCTCAAAATTTAGGATTCTTGGAGGTAGTAAGCCTACATGCTGAATCGAGGGAGTAATAGTCTGGACGCTGTTTGTAGTGAATGTTGTGTTATTTGAAAGGATTTTATTCCCGGAGGAATCACTTGCGGTAAAACGAAGATGATATGTAATATTTGGGCTTAAACCGGCAATCTCTATAAGACCTTCAGCCGCATAAGCGATATTTGGTTCTGTCTTTTTATCATAGTTTGATGTTTTTCCATACTCGACATATGTAGCAACAGGTTCATTCGTCTCCCAATCAATACTTATGGATGACTCGTTAATGACTTTAAGATCAAGTTTTAGAATTGTAGGAGATATAGTGTCCAGGGTTATATATTCTATATTTATCGCAAATAGATTTAATACAATATTGGAATTTTCCTCTAATCCATCACTTTGGAGAGTAATGCCCATATTGTTTTCAGGGGTTAGCACCCAACTTTTTATAATACTGTCCACCCGGGAGGTCTTTTTTATCCCCTCTTCAGAAAAGGGCAAACTGTCAATAAATGAGCCTGTTCTTTTGTCGATAATCTTAACAAGGCCACGTCCGGTGCCACTTTGTGTAAATACGAAATCGGTATCTAAGATTTTGGCATTTGAGGGTATTTCCTTTAAGTCGAAAGCCAGATCGGTAGTGACGCCTTGATTACTTGTGGTAGTGGTAAAACGGACCTCGGACTTATCAGCCGGAAAAGACTGATTGATAAGGACCTCTCCCGGAGGAATGGGGCTTGGCGTGATTTCGGCCTGCTGAGCCGATAGATTATCCGGGGATATTAACAAATAAAAGGAAATAAGTATTAGTAATAAAAACTTCTTCATGAATGGGTAAGATTTATATTATTATAGCAAGTTCCTTGTAAAAAAATAAGAG
>CAYVIR010000046.1:5019-6639 GCA_964451645.1 uncultured Candidatus Saccharibacteria bacterium
CTCTTATGACTTCCCCCTCTGTAATTACCAAGTCCACCCCTATGTCATGTACTTCATCTGGGATCTTGTCCAACAGCTGTTCTTGAAAACAAATTCCTACTTTGTGCTTGGTTCTTATTTGAGGAAGAAGCCTATCGTACCAACCTTTTCCATGCCCTATCCTATGACCACTTCTGTCGAATGCCATCGCTGGAATTATAGCAAGATCGATTTGCGTCGGGAGGATTTTTGCGGCAATACTCGGCTCTTTTATTCCATGTCTCTTTTCAATCAAAATATCCCGCTTTTTGACTTCTGTGATCATTAATTGTTCCGCAGAAGGGAGAAAAACTTTTTTGCCATGCTTAAGGGAATAATCGATCAAATCTGAAGTATCTGTCTCCTGTTCCGTTCCATAAAAGAGTAGAATAGAGGAACTATTTTTATACTCTTTAAGTCTAATAATATTTTGGAATATCTTCCTGGATCGTAGTGAGCGGGAAGGGTTATCAGACAAAAGGTTTCTAACCAAAATCCTTATCTCTTTCTTGGAATACACGGTTATTATTTCAAATAATCCCTTAGTGCTTGTGCGATCTCTTCGCTCTTCAGTCTTTTCAAAGCTTTCGCTTCAATTTGTCTGATTCTCTCTCGTGTGACCTTAAATTCATGGCCCACCTCCTCCAAGGTACGCGAGACCCCATCTTTTAAGCCAAATCTCAGTTCCAAAACCTTTCTTTCTCTATCTGTCAATCCGCTTAGGATCTCATTTATCTGTTTTTTCAAAGATGCCCATGTAGCTATCTCGGTTGGAGATGCTGAAAACTCATCGGGAATAATATCCCCCAATTTAGAGTCTTTCTCTTCTCCAATCGGTGATTCTAGAGAGGCAGGCCTCTGAGCTATCCGAATAATCTCGTTAACCTTGGCAATATCCAAGTCCATTTCATCTGCGATTTCTTTTATTGTCGGCCTTCTTCCAAGCTTAGCTGCAAGCTGGCTTGATACCTTGCTAAGTTTATTTATCGTCTCTATCATATGAACCGGAACGCGGATAGTCCTTGCCTGATCAGCTATTGCTCTGGTAATTGCTTGTCTGATCCACCAGGTTGCATAAGTGGAGAATTTAAACCCTTTTCTATATTCAAACTTCTCAACCGCTCGGATTAGCCCAATATTCCCCTCCTGGATTAGATCCAGAAGATCTAGCCCTCTCTTGGCGTATTTTTTCGCTATTGAAACCACCAGTCTTAAGTTCGCGGTAGTGAGTAGATCTTTCGCTTCCTGATCACCTTCTTCGATCCTTTTAGCTAAAATAACCTCTTCTTCTGCATTTAATAGGGGAATACGTCCGATTTCGTGTAGATAGGCCCGTATAGGATCTGTTGTCACATGTGAACGTATCTTTTTGAGTATTTTAATCTTTTGCTCAAAAGTCATGCCTTTATTCGTAGGGGCAATGACGGCCAATTCTTCCGGAATATCAGAGATAGGTTCAATTATTTCTACTTCTTCTTCCTGGAGAGAGGTGATAATGTATTCAAGCAAGTTCATGTCTTCTTCTACATCAGGAAATGCTTCCAATACTTCGTCTTGTGTAAGATAGCCTTGCTCCTTCCCTCTATTAATTAAATCGCGTAC
>CAYVIR010000047.1:0-4780 GCA_964451645.1 uncultured Candidatus Saccharibacteria bacterium
TTAACTTAAAATCTTAGCCCACACTTTTTACTTATGTAAAACTTCTGTGTGTGGCTGTTGAAGTAGCATCTCCGCTTTTAAAGCCTCCAGTTCTTTTTCAATTTCATCTAATGTCTTTGCGATTTGTCTATATTTATGGGGCATAGTTAGTATTTAATTAACTAGATATATATTAATTATATCATTAAATTGGAATAAATAAAAAAATCGAAATTTCCCTTTACACTGTTTATGTAGAGTAAAATTCTGTTAATATATAGAAGTATAGTGAATACATATGAGAAGATTTTTACTGCCATCTTCAAAGAATAATTACACACCTCTTTTATTACATAGGTCAGCGTTAGTTATCTATGTGGTGGTGATATTTCTTTTCAATATAGTTGTAGGACAACTTCAAATAAGTAGTGTTTACGCAGATGTTGATGCCTCGGCATTATATGGATTACACAATTCTACACGGTCATCGAATGGCCTTCCTACATTATCCATAAACCAGCAACTCGTGACATCAGCAACAAATAAGGCTAAAGCGATGCTTGATAGTGACTGCTGGGACCATTACTGTCCTCCCGGAACTTCCCCTTGGTCTTTTATCTTAAATACAGGTTATGAATATGTATACGCTGGGGAGAATTTAGGAGAGGGGTTTACAAATAGCTCCACTCTGATGAATGCATGGATGAATAGTGCCACTCACAGGGCGAATATATTAAACTCAAATTTTATTGAAATTGGCATAGGTTTTGCATCAGGACCTTTTCAAGGGAACACAAACAATACAGTTGTTGTAGTTCATTTCGGTGCGAGACAGAAAGTCGCTCCGACAGCTTCCCCTAAGCCTTTGCAACAAGTCTCAGTTAATACTAACCAAAATACCACCACTCCTACTTCCAAACCAATTTTGCCTACACCTACTAGACAGATTCTCCCTACAAGTGTGCCCAGTGTAATTATTGAATCTCCTTTAGACGGAAGTGTTTTGAATAATTCTCAACCAGAAATTAAAGGGCAAAAACCTGAGACAAGTACATTAGATATAGTGATTAACGATAAATCCTTGGGGAAGGTAGATGCCAAAGGAAGCAATTTTAGTTTTAGGCCATCTATCGCTCTAGTGGAAGGAGAGCAAAATCTCAAAACAGTAACATACATTAATAATAAGTTAGTCACTGAGTCTGAGACCATTAGTTTTACAATTGATACAACTCCTCCCGTAATTGAAGAAGAGAGTTTGAAAGTTAGTTATAAAAATGACACGGAAAAGGATATTATCAGTATTACGCTTAAAACTATGAGTGATTCAATAAAAGTTTCTACAAATGTGGAAAATAATGGTTTCGCTAAGCTTGATAGTGGAGAATGGATTCTCGAAATTGGAAAAGAAAGTATACCTGGAAATGCCATTATTGCTATCACATCTGAGGACAAGGCCGGTAATAAGTCGATCTTGGAGATTCCGGGTGAGGAGATTTTAGGCTATTTTGATCATAATTTGTTCCTAACAGAGGATATGGGGGAAAATATTGTAACAAAGAGTTCACCTTTCTCCTCTTCATTACTTAGCAATATTAAAGGTGGAGGGCTAAGGTCTCAAGTGAATTTTATATTTATTCTTTTCCTTTGCGCATTATGTATGCTTGACTTTTATGTTATTCATAAATCCGGTCTTACAGGTATAAGTAGAAGCAAGTCACATTTACATTTATCTGCCGGGATAATATTACTATTCGTATTTTTACTAGGCGGCTTGGGAGGGAAAATTATCTAAATTAACATGAAAACCCTAATACATTATTCGAAAAGGCCATATGTATATGCTTTGATCCTGACAATTGGAATGGCTGCTCTATATAGCATTGTTCACACTTCCTCACCGCGATATTTCTTTCTTGCTGCCTTAGCGCTATATTTGTTATTGATTTTTGAACTATACAGCACAAAGTATTATTCTACAAGTTTCGATGACCAATTCCATTTGGAGAGTAAAGAGGTTAAGCATAGACGGTCCCAATGGGTTCATCATTTCGTCATGCCCACCTTATTATATTTAAGCATTACGTCTTTTCTCTTTGTCAATGCACAGCTCGATATGTTTGTATTGGTCATCCTAACTTCTTTGCTACTGTTCTCCATCCTGTTTGTGAATATAAAAGCCTACTACGAAAGGAAATATAAAATAGAGCATAATACTGCAAATGTTTATGATGTGATAAGTATCACGACTTTATTCATGTCGACTTACTCAATTCTAGTTGGGGTGAGTATTACTTTCGCAAACTATGTTATTGCCGGGTTATTAATAGCAGCCATATTATTGATTATGGGTTATCTCACTTTATCCCGATATCATCTTATAAATAATAAATCCGCATTTGCTCTCTTTTTTTTAGTGGGCTTCTATATTAACCTTTTCCTTATTCTTCTGAACTTTCAAATAAATGTGCTTTCATACACTGTGATTACTACTTTTATCTATTACTATTACACTGCCATTATAAATCATGTTGTGGATAAGACTATTTCGCTTAAAGTATTTACGGAATATTTGGCAGTATTTTCATTAATATTCGTTATTATTCTGCTGGGGAATTATTGACCTTAGTAGATTTATTTTTTATTAATCCTCACATGGTGGAAATTTCTTTCATACAAAAAGGATTTAGAATTACAGAGAAGAAAAAAGGATATGTTAAAGATAAATTAAGTAAGCACTCCGAATTATTGGAGAAAGCCATTGGTATATCGGTGTTTATACGATTTAATAATAATTACCCCCAGGATATAAAGTATCGAATGGAAATATCAGTTTCAATGCCGCACACTTTTATAAAAGTGGAAAATCGCGGGATGAGTGTAGAAGAACTTATTGATAAGCTAGAGGTACTTTTAAAAAGAAAGCTTACGAGATACTTGGAACAATATAAGAAGTGGGAAAAAAAAGAACCATGGAAAGTAAGAGAGGCCCAGGAGTTGATAGATAATTATGAAGAAATTATTGAATCAGGATATGCGGACTATCAACCGACTATTAAAAAGTCTAAACTCGAAACAAATAGGCCAATGCACATTGGAGAAGCTATAGAAAGGTTAGAAATGTCTGGCAAAAACTCATTTCTTTTTAGAAATTACGAAAGTGAGAAATATGCGATGCTTTACAGAAATGGATTTGAAGAATACGAATTAATTGAAGCTGATGTTTGAAAATAACAGACAATACAGACTATTCCTTGCTATCGTTCCTCCAGCTGATGTGAGGGCGTTAGTCCGTGATAACAATCGTCTTTTGAAACGATATTCGAGGAATTTTAAATTTGTTCCGATAGAACAGCTTCACATTACTTTGCAATTTATTGGAGATAGTGTATCGGCAGATAGTATAGATATATTGTCTAGTTGTATTGATAATATTACTAAAAATTATGGTACTTTTGAAGTTACACTAGATAAGTTCTGTTTTGGATTCCCTGGACAGAACATTCCAAGTATTCTTTACTATTCTTTGGAACGTGATGAAAAGTTAAGAAGTTTAGTGAAAGATTTGCATAGTTCCATCAAAGAACTGTCTCTTCCTGATGTAAATCGGAAAAAGGACCATGCTAAATTAATAAATCACCTCACAGCTGCCAGGACAAAAAAAGATTTAAGTGGGAGCTTCGGAAGGACAATTCAGGACGAATTAAGAAAAATAAGCTTTCAGCCTATGTCGTTTGAGGTTGAGGAAGTTCATTTGGTTAGTAGTGTATTCAATAATTCTGGGACCACATATGCCAGTTTGGTAACTTTCCCGCTTATTGTGGGAACTGCGTAATACTCAACAATTAGTAGTAGCATGACATAACCGGAGTGGCGTTGTTTTGTAAGGAAGAGGGGCAGAATAAATTCTGCCCCTCATTTATAATTCCTTTAAAAGTCAATCTTTAGTCAGTTACAGGGACTAAGGCGTTAACGTTCACACAAACTTTCTGAGATGCAATTTCGCTCCTTCCATTTGCTGAAGCATATGCTTGATTACAGGTAGAAACATTTTTTTCTACAGCTTTAAAAACGAACTCCAAAGTAATTTTTGAACCTGGCTTCAAGACACCTGTTAGATCCATTAGGTTAAGTAACTCTGTCTTATTATTTGGATTCTTTGGGTTGATAGTTCCGGCTGTCTTCTCTGATTCATTGGCAAAGAAATATGTTGTAACATTTCTTCTTTGTCCGTTTTGCAATAAGTAAACAACTTCTGCTCTCATGTCTGTAGTGAATACATCTCGCATATTTATTTTGGTTATTATTTCTGTTCCTGAATTTTCCAGAACTACATTGTAGGTGATTAATTCTCCAACTTTATAGTTACTCGATCCCATTACAGCCTTTAAGATACTAAAACCAAATACTGTATCTTCTCCTTTAACTCCTGGAGTCGGAGTTACAACTGGTGTTGCTGAAGCAGTAATTCTCACTGTAACAGTCGGTGTTACACTTACAGTGACTGTATGTGTAGGAGTAGCACTCGGATTTACAGTAGGAGTATGACTTGGCTTTGTAGTCGGTGTAGCGCTAGGTCTTACCGTTGGAGTATGACTCGGCTTTGTGGTCGGAGTAGCACTAGGTTTTGCAGTTGGAGTATGACTCGGTCTTGTAGTAGGTGTAGCGCTAGGTTTCGTAGTAGGAGTATGGCTTGGCTTTGTAGTCGGTGTAGCGCTAGGTTTCGTAGTAGGAGTATGACTTGGCTTCGTAGTCGGTGTAGCGCTAGGTTTCGTGGTTGGTGTGTGACTTGGCTTTGTAGTAG
>CAYVIR010000047.1:4880-6632 GCA_964451645.1 uncultured Candidatus Saccharibacteria bacterium
GTAGTCGGTGTAGCGCTAGGTTTCGTGGTTGGTGTGTGACTTGGCTTTGTAGTAGGCGTAGCACTAGGTTTCGCGGTTGGAGTATGACTTGGCTTCGTAGTCGGTGTCGCGCTAGGTTTTGTGGTAGGTGTAGCACTAGGCTTCACTGTTGGAGTATGGCTAGGCTTTACTGTGGGAGTGTGACTCGGCTTTATAGTAGCTGTAACAGTGGGAGTTTTAGACGGCTTGGGTTTACATACATTAGGGCCTAATCCACATGCTGTGTCTTCACTTAAAAAATGCTCTTTCGTTTCAGTTAGTCCCCAATTGTACCATTGTTTATGTGTCCCTGGTTTTGTTTTGTTTTTGTCCCCCGAAGGTGGAAGAGGTAATCCGGGATTCATTTCAGGATAATAATAATTTCCACCCAAAGCTCTTCTTAATGCCCTTTCTCTACAAATATGCAAACCTCCAATCTCTCTATCCCCTTTATACGTGACAACATCTTTATCTTCCTTCAGATAGTCAGGATCAGTCCAACCTCTACATTCTTCCCATCCTGAGCCCTGATCATCAACGACAGCAGCTTCCGCCACATTTGGATTAAATGAGAAAGTAATGATCTGAATAAAAAATATGACGGCGGTAAGAAGAAATGTAGCACCAAGGAAATATTTTTTAGTTTTCTTATCCATAACTAAAATGTTTATAACTATATAGAACTAAAGTGGGGCAATTAACACAATCTTAGCACATTGGATACCTTGTAGTCAACTCACGGCCGTGTTTCTGCGTACTTTAGGCTCACAAAGCAATGCTAAGGTCCTCATACTAATCAATTAATCTATGTTATAATTAACTATGATGAAAATTCTAAAAAGACTTAACTGGACTGTTTTAAAAGTTTCTATATTAATTATAGTTATGGCAATCATTCCTATAATTTTGATTTTTGCTCTGAGCAATAAAAGGAAACCAGAAGTAAAGGGAGAAGAGACTTATAAACCTTTAGACTTTGAATATTCTTTAGAGAAGGCGGAAATTAATTATGATTTTCAGTTGAACAAGAACTTAACCTCAACTCAAGTAGAAGGTCTCCCTACTGGATCAGATATTAAATCAGCTGTTTATTCTGCCGGCTCTGAACAAGGGGGCAGCCAAAACGACTCTCTTCCTGCTGAAAAAAAGTCTCCACTTCAGTTGATTATTCCTAAATTAAATATTAGTGCCCCTGTGATTTTAGGAGTTGATGGAGAAGCGGCTATCCATAAGGGTGCTTGGCTCTATCCAAGTTCATATGAACAGGAGGGTGAAAAAATATTATTAGGGCATAGAAGGTATTGGGGAATCGACGACCCACGGTCTTTTTGGAATCTCGATCAACTTGTTGCGGGTGATACAATTGAGTATGTAAATCAGGAAGGTGTGGTGACTAAGTATGCGGTGAAATCCGTAGCTATTAGAAATGAAGGTGATTTTAGTGTTCTCAAGTCGTCTAAAGAGGATCTTATTAAAGTAATATCATGCAGTACTGCTGATGGCTCTGCTGGTTCCTCAGAGAAGAGAATAGTTGTAATAGCCGAAAAGGTTTAATCCTATTAAAGAACATACCCATTTATTCCTCTACATTTGATGGGTGCATATTGTTTTGTATGGTAAGATTAATTCTTATTAATTATGTTATATGAAAGGTATTTTTTCCAAGTTACTAAATCCTAACCAAAGAGCTATTAATCAAGTAAAGCCGCTAGTCGAGGAAATTCTTTCCAGAGA
>CAYVIR010000048.1:0-3646 GCA_964451645.1 uncultured Candidatus Saccharibacteria bacterium
GTGCTAAAAGTTTTATTTAGGAAAGATTTTTTTGCCCTTTTCGTATATTTCAATGGCAACAACAGGACACGATTGCGCTGCAGCAATGATCTTCTCTAGTCTATCCCATTCTCCATCTTTAATTATTGCAATATAGTCTGCATCCAAATCAAACGTGCTTGGTGCATATACTACACAGGTTGCCGCGCTGATACAGGTCGGTCGATGAATCCGGATCTCTATATCGCCCTTTTTAACAAGAAAATAGAGTTTCCATAGAGTAGCCGCAAATGGGACATAAGAAAGCGGCCTCAAGGAAATAAAGTTTATTCCCACAATCCGGACAGTCCGAGAAAGACTTCTCTCTCTCAGTATCAAATCCTTGGAAAACTCCCAGAACTGTATTCTGGTCTTTTTGCGAGCCAAGACTCTGCATGAGAAATAATTAATGGGTAAATTCAAAATATATAAACGGTAGTTTCAGAGAAGGGTTACAGATTTGTTCAAATATTTATAAGGCAACTCCAAACCTTCTTTTCAGCTCATCTATTTTCCCTGACTTAATCAGGTCAATTTCCTCTTTCTTGTCTTTCTTCCCACCAACTGCCCCTTTTTGAGATCCTGAATACTTTGCGGAATTTAACCCATGCATGAGAACTTCAGGGCCAGTTAATTTAGCGGTGAGCATTTGAAACAAAACCTGACAGATTCTTTCTCCTGGATAGATACGGATTACCTGCTTAGAAGTATTGTTCATTATAGGAATCATCAATTGTCCTCTATAACCAGTATCTATAATTCCACTCAGATCAACTGCGAGACCTCTTCTATTTATTGACGATCTCGGGAACAGTATAGCCATTACGTTATCGGATTTAATATGTAGTTCTTCAAGTGTTTTTCCAATAATAAACTCACCAGGTAAAAGCTCAAAGTACTGGCCGAACTGCAATACGACTTCTTCAAAATTTCTTTCCTCATACTCGTCAAAGGGATCAATTGTTATGACCTCCCGGCCTTTATTAGACATCCTCCATTCTTTAGGAATATAAAACTCGCATCCTAATCTCAAATCTACAGCATGAGGTTGGAGTTGAAATCCATCTACCATCGGGTCGAATTCCAATTCACCTTTCTTAATTTTATCCAGAATATCTTTACGCGTCAGAACCATACTTTATACCGTAATGAAGTAAAAGCGTCCCCTGATCGTTTAATCTCCTGTGGGATATTAATTTCAGCCCTATATCAACTTCCTCTTCCTCAAACAGATGAAGTCCCTTTCCAAACAATTTAGGTTCAATAGTTAGATAAAGCTCGTCGACAAGACCGGCAAGTAAAAAGTCTCTATTAACTTTAGCTCCGCCAAGAAGCGCAACTTTATCATGCCCTTTCTCTCTAAGTTGTGCGGCAATTGCTTGTGGAGTGCCATTTATCGCGAAGACGTCCTCTCCCATATCCAATTCCAGAGGATTACGGGTGAGTACATAGGTTATTCTCTCTTTATAACTTTTTCTACCTGACGCTTTATACGTATTGGAGCCCATAACAATCACTCCAATTTCCCTGGTCAATTTCATAAAATGTTCTTTATCCTCTCTTGAATTCCATGTGTAAGAATTTTGATCTGCTTTTTTCGCAATGATCCCGTCCGTGGACATTACCATCAAGAGTATAATTTTCATTGAGTATCAATATTAAAATTATGTAATTCCTCAATAATATTCGAAACCGTACCATCCTCGATTGTATTCAAATCAATTGAGGTCATTTTTTGTATTCGTTTTTCTAGAATTCTACTATACTTTTCGATTTCGTGTGATTTTCTCAATGTGACACTATGATGCCCCTTATTCCCTAGATATCTCCTTCGACCATCTTTAAGCCTTTCTTGCAAAGTAACTATTCCATTAGGGGCCACTCTATAATCAGCGTAGTTGGCAATCCATTTAGCCTTATCTTTAGACTTCAAAATAATCTTGGTCCTGGACGCTCCTACCGACTCCAATAGCTCGCTTATCCGATGGTTAATATTGATTTCTTTCGCTATTCTGGTTGTCGCGATATGTTCATCATCACCGTATTTGTTAATATACTCTTTCTGGACATTCTCCCAAAAGCTATATCCTTCCGGCTCCAAGAATTCAGGAAATAGCTCTAAGTTGAACTTGATTATGTTCCCCATATCATGGAGGAGATCGGCCGCAACAATATTCTCCTTGTCTATATCCTCTTTAAAATTATCACTGATCAGATATGCCACAGCTGCAACTTTATACATGTGCATTTGCAAATGGGGTGGAATTCTATAGTTTTTATATATTTCAGATATTATCATCTCGAAGTATAATACCTATTAATTATGTAGTTTATCATGTCTAGGCCATTTGTTTTAGTGACAGGAGATGATTCTGTTAGAGCAGAAGGAATAATCTTAGTTAAAAGGATTATTGAGAAATTTGCCGACTTTAAGATCATCGCAACAAAAGAACAGCAATCTGCAGTAGGTGGGAAGATGAACTTCCGGGGAGGGAGTTGGGGCAAAGAAATTGTTGATGGGGTAGAAACTATATGGGTGGATGGATCTCCTGTGGACTCTGTTAAATTTGCATTCAGCTATTTAGATCGGAAACCCGACATGGTAATTTCAGGAATGAATACCGGAGAAAATGTAGATAACAGTACAATGGCCTCCGGGACTTTCAATGCTGCCCTTCAAGCTACCTTTTGTCATAAAATTCCTTCTATAGCTTTTTCCAAAGAAGTAGATATAAATGACTTTTCATGGTTGGAAAGCCATAACGGAGACTTCAGAGATGAGCTTATTGAATATCCCGGAATACTTATGGAGAAAATTATTAAACTTTTCTTAAAAGAAATAAGTATATGGAGAGGTCTTTGGAATGTAAACTTCCCTGTTGAAAGTACCGATAAAATAAAATTTACAGTCAATTATTCAAATAATTATTTCCCCAATAGAGTTAAAATAGAGCCGGAAAGATACTCTTATATTAATGAAAGCAATGTTCAAGACATCCAACCCGACTCTGATGTGAGAGCTCTTTTGGACAACTTTGCATCCATAACGCCCGTCAGATGGCAACTTACCGATGACACAGAGCTAGAGAGGTTGCGGAAGATTTCCTTGTAATATCGATGTATATTCTGATAAATTGTCATTATTTCTTCAACTAATTTTTAAGTAATTCATTTTGCCAAAACGCCAATCCTGGGATGATTATTTCATCAGTTTACTTGAGCAGATTGCATCTCGAAGCACATGTGACAGAGGAAAGCCGGCGACCATCATCACCCGAGACAACCGGATACTGTCTACTGGCTACGCCGGATCGCCCTCAGGAATGGCACATTGTGATGAGATTGGACATGAACTTGTCACGACGAAGAAGTCGGATGGATCGGAGAGCCAACACTGCATCAGAACTATTCATAGCGAAATCAATGCGATCGTTAATGCTGCTAGATACGGAATAGCGCTCGATGGAGGGACCCTATACTCCACCATGACACCTTGCTACTCATGTGCCAAGGCCGTGATCAATGCCGGTATCAAAAGAATAATAGTAAAGAATCGCTATCATACGGATGAAAAATCGATCGAAATGTTCAAGGATGCTCATGTGAGATTTAAAAGTATATCGGATAA
>CAYVIR010000048.1:3656-6456 GCA_964451645.1 uncultured Candidatus Saccharibacteria bacterium
TTTATAAAAACAAATAATGAAGAGCTATCTGAAACTTCTTGAGAAGGTTTTAAAAAATGGCCATAAGAGAGAGGACAGAACAGGAGTGGGAACTATTGCTCTTTTCGGAGAGCAATTGAGATTCGACTTATCTAACGGCTTTCCCTTGGTAACTACGAAAAAAATGTTTTTTAAGGGAATTGCAGGTGAACTGCTTTGGTTTATCTCCGGCTCCCAAGATAATAATAAACTTAACGATATGGGCATCCATATCTGGGATGCGAATGCAAATGCCAATTACTGGAAACCTAAGGCCACATTTCCTGGGGACCTGGGGAGAGTCTATGGGGTACAGTGGAGATCTTGGGTAACACCTGAGGGAAAGATAATCGATCAATTGGCTGACGTTATTAAAAGAATAAAAAGCGATCCGTTTGATCGACGACTTATTGTAACTGCCTGGAACCCGGGAGAGTTGGACAAGATGGCTCTTCCGCCATGCCATGTTTTATTTCAGTTCTTTGTGGCAGACGGGAAATTATCACTTCAGATGTACCAAAGAAGTTGCGATCTTTTTCTTGGAGTCCCCTTTAATATAGCATCCTATTCTCTACTACTACACATGATGGCCCAAGTGACAGACTTAACTCCGGGCGAATTCATACACGTCTTGGGAGATACACATATTTATACAAATCATATAAAACAAGTGGAAGATCAACTTACTAGAAAGCCTCTCCCACTCCCAATATTAGAGTTAAATCCTCTTATTAAGGACATTGATAAGTTCTCGCTTGAGGATATAAAGCTCAAGGACTATGAATCCTACCCTTCAATTAAAGCTGCAATGGCAGTATAAACCTTTTTAGTAGAACTTTAAGTGAAAATTTAGGTTATTTCTTGATCTGTAAATATTTCGGCAGAATTGTTTGCGAGCACTATTGCAGGAAAAGTACTAATATTAACCTCCCTCTTCCTTTCTGAATACTCTCTCAATCTGCTCAATATAGACTTTTTCTCTTCTCCGACCGCGTATACCAATAACCTACTTGCCTTCCCGATAAATGAAGGGGTTATAGTGATGCGTAGGGGATGAGAACCTCCTTTGTCATGACTAACAGCGTCTCTCTCTGATTTATAAATGTTGTCAAAATCCTTTTCATTCTCCATAGGAATTATTCCAGCCGTATGACCATCCATGCCTATTCCAAGATTTACAATTATATCGGAATTATACTTTATTTGCTCTTTCAGAAATGAATCAAACCTAGTTGCCTCTCCTTCCACTGTAGACCCGGACAATAGATTGTAAAAGGTGGCTCCTTTTGAAACTAATGTCTTGAACAAGTCCAATTCTTTATAGAGTGGCCATGAAGCGTCTTTATGATAGGGGTCTTTACTATACCTTTCATCACCTAGCGCAATTGTTAGTCTTGAGAAGTCCCTCTCAAAATGCAACATCTCAGGCATTATCCCATAGTAATTAATGGCGGAACCACCAGCAAGTGTCCATAAAACATTCTTCTTCTGTAGGAGAGAAGACTCCAAAGCTTCCGCTGTGTGTAAAGCTACTTCACGATCTGGGTTATTGGAAGTATTAATTATTAACATGATATATGCCGCCAATAATATAAAGAGTTATTAAGGACAATTTTCATAAAGTTACATCCTCAGGCCTTACTTTCCTGAGCAGAGAATAATTTACAATGGATTTCAAATCAGGATCATCTTTAAGTATGCCCTTTGCTGTTGCCCATGTGGCTTGAGAATCCATTTGGGCAAATATCTCGGAATTTAGCTGAAGCCTATATTCATAATCTTCCAAGACATTATCTATATAACTTTTCTCTTCTTCCCAGATGGTCGGAAGACTATCTCTTACAAGGTCCTTATTATTTTCATAATGATCCTGCGCTTGAGATAAAGCCATTAATAATTTGTTTGTGTCCCCATTTTTTTCATTAACATAGGCGTTACTCCCTATCAAAAGTGCGTGTGCTCTTTTATGATATTGAAGAGAAAGAGCCATAGTCTGAATCTCTGAATTAGCATATTTCTGAACATAGGAAGTGTCAGGGTACTTTGCGAACACAGCATCTACTTTACCATTAGCAAGTTTTTTACCGAAATCCTTCTTATTTATATATTCTGTAGTTACTTTCTGTCTATTTACCCCTGCATTTTGCAGACCGGAATCCAACCAATAATCAAATTCGTCGTCCGAAGTTACTCCTATGGTTCTTCCTTCCAAATCATTAAGTTCAATAATAGATTTTTTCAAATCTACAACCATTTTATAAGTGTCAAAATTTGCAACGGAGGAAACTATATTCACATTAGAAAGACTTTCATAATTGACGATTATGCTGATATCTTCAAGGATAATAAAATCTAGTCTCCCTTTTTCCCAAGCCTTTACAAGATTTTTTGTTGACCCATACCTCCTTAAATCAACTTTTAATCCGGAATTCTCACTCTCGAAAAACTTCATTTCTTCTGCTATTGTAAAAAGGACAGCTGATTCCTTATCTACATACCCTATATTGATAACATCCTCCCTATTTCTATACTTCAAAGTATAGATGTAATTTACACTCAGCATTAAGAGAGTCACTATAGAAATCCATGCTAGAAGCCTCAATAAGCTTTTCATCCCTATATGTGAAAATTTCTTTGCCTCTTTCTTTTTTACTGGCTCCTGTATTTCATTAAGGTTGAAGTCTCCCATATTTAACCTTATTCATAGCGCAACGCATTGAGTGCGGAGATTTTTGTAGCCCTACGAGACGGATATAGGCCTGTGAGAATACCCGTGGTAGTG
>CAYVIR010000049.1:0-6454 GCA_964451645.1 uncultured Candidatus Saccharibacteria bacterium
CCATAGAAATGGCAAGTTATATATAAATTATATCATTAAATGTATATACTCCATCCAAGAGAAATCGTCAATGTATGGCCTCGCGAAGGGGGGGGCCGCTAGTCCCAGTTCGAGACCGGAGGTCGAAGAAGGCCTTCCTTGTTCCCGCTTTCGGGAAGAAGCACAATGGGTAAACTCGCATTCTTTTTCTGGGGTTTTAGTATATGTCCCCCCCCTCAACTTGAGAGAGCAGGATCCGCGAAAAAAGCTCTGATCTTTTTGCGTGCTCTTCGTACTGATCTTCTGACAGGGCCTAGACGGGTCTCCCGCTTCCGCGGGAGAATACTTTTCTTCGGGCTTGACCCGGAGAACCCGTCTCACCCAGGGAGGGAACGCTTCGGCCCCCGACTGGATCCGCGGCTCGATCGGGGATGACCGAGAGCTGGTCGCCCAATGGCCAAGAGGACTCATCTTTGCAAAGTCTTCTCTTGAAAAGATATCTACGTGCGAGTTATGTTAGAGGTTAGTGTATAATGAATAGTAGAGATTTTGATCTGCTTTCTTGTCGATATAAATTCTTATGCACCGACAAGTAGTAATTGACCTACTCGCATCGTTTTGACGATATTAGTAATTCCTGAACATCATCCTATCTTTATATATCTCATTATCCGAAGATTATGAATGTCCTTATAATTAGCCCTAATTCCCCATACGAAAGCATCGGCGGTGTCGAACGTTATTTACTTAACCTAATTAATTTTTCTAAAGATAGGGATGATAATATCTTCCTTTTACTCATATCCACGAGTGAAAATCGGCAAGAAAAAATCGGGAATGTTACGATATTTCACCATAATAGCTTAAGTTTACCTATGAATAGGACAGGCTTGCAGAATGTGATTGCGAAGAAAGCTCGTCTCTTCGCAAATAAAGTTGAAGAGATCATTAGTGAGAATAAAATTGGCATAATCTGTGCCGAGAACTTCCATATTGGCTTACCTCCCGCCTATTCGATATTGCTACACTTAACTGCCGGGCTTAAAGATATCCCACTTATGCTCCAACTTCACTCCTTTGCAAAAACTGAGTTACAAGAAGAACTAGTTAATAGCCTCCACTGGAGCCAGATTAGCTGTGTCAGCAAAAGTGTGGCAGGCGACTGTTTTCATAAAGGCGCCGATATTGACTTACTTTCAACCGCATATTTAGGTGTGAACACAAAGGAATTTAACCCCACCATCGATAAAATGGATTCTCTTAGGATGAAACTGAATTTGAAGCCGCAAGACCGGATTATTTTGACTGCAACTCGCATATTATTAGGCGGCAGGAATATTCTGAAAGAAAAAGGAGTTATCAATTTAATCCAGGCATTTTCCAAATTATCAGCCAGACACAATGATCTCCACTTAATTATTGCGATCGGAAGATCTACGAATACCCTTCAGAATGAATTTAAGTCTGCTATGGAGATGCTTGAAGGATATATTAAACTAAACAATGTCGAAGAACGTACGCATATGGAACTGTTCTCTTTAGAGGAGATGCCGAGCGTCTACAAAGCTGCCGATGTCTTCGTTCTTCCTTCTGAGAATGAGACATTCGGACAAGTTTTCATCGAGGCCATGGCAAGTGGCGTACCGGTCATTGGGACTAACGTGGGAGGCATACCAGAAATCATAAGCGACTCATATAATGGCTTCCTCGTAGCTCCGGACGACTCTACCATGCTTGAACAGAAAATCGAATTAGTGTTAAAAGATAAAGACCTTCAAAAGAAATTTACATCAAGAGGGATAACCACCGTACATGAAAAGTTCGACTTTGAGAAACAACTTATGAGTTTCTTCAATTCCCTCGAAGACATTATAAAAACTTAAAAAGGGAAGACTTTCGTCCCCCCTTTGTTATAAGAAAATATTATCAACTATAATTCCTCTACGTTTCTTTTTGAGAAAAGCTTGATAAAACTGGTCACTATCAAGGCCACTAAGTAATAGAACCCGATAGCAAGCAACCCGGCCGTATCAAAGTATGATCCGCCTTCACTAGGAGCGGGGAACACGCCTTTGAAAGGAGATACGAAAACTTCTGTTATATCGTAGAGAAAAGCCACCACACCGGTAGCATTCGCCCCAAGCATCAGAAGCAATACTCTAATGGCCAGTAAAATTGCCACTATATGAGTTAGATACCATACAACTTGATTTACCTTAGCCAGAGCAAACTCATCTTCTGGGACAGCTTCTCCCCTACTTACATGCTGTCTTTTTACAGTCGTATTGGTAATAGGATCATGAGATACCATAGTCTCAACTTGTGTATTCGTATCGTCCATTTTCATTAATTAATAATTTATACAAAAACTATCTTAGTTGATTATTTTCGAACAGTATTTACAATACCAAGGAGTATGACCGCTCCTACAGTTGCAACTATAATGCTGTACAGGTTTAATCCAGTAACTCCTTGACCACCAAAGAGATTTACTACAATACCCCCAATTACAGCTCCGATTATCCCCACTATAATATCCATAACAAGGCCCTGACTAGAGTCCGTCTTCATAATTAAAGAGGCTAACCAGCCAGCTATAAGACCTATAATGATCCACGTAATGATTCCCATAAGTAAAATTAAAAAATTAGATAAAATACCTTAAAGATAATATCTTCTAATTATCTCTTTTTCATTAAGTATTTATTAAGCTAATGTAAAATCTAGCCAAAGTAGCCTATAACCCTTTAATATTGGCTGTTTTTAGGGAGCTAGGGAGATTGAGGAGATCAATAGCCTTATTCTATTACCCAATAGGAAACCCCGCTCTCATCTCCAATAGAGAATCAGCGGGGTTTTTTGACTTAGACTTCAGAGACTACTTTATCTCATATTCCCACTCCTACTTCCACCCTGTCCGGAATTACCTTCTTCATTTTGACCACTTCCTGATTGCTGATTGCCCCTATCCTGCGAATTGGTAAAATTCCTTTTACTACCTTTTCCACCCTCTTCTTGCTGACTGTTTCTATTGCTGTACATAAATTTTTCTTTAACAAATAAAATAATGTTTAATATATTAAAGATGGACTTTTAAGTTTTGATTAAGAAAAAATAAAGTTTAAGTAAAATTTTATTTTTGTGGTGGGAGAAGTTGTGAGTAGATTACTACTTTCTCATCTATGCGAAGCCTCGCATAGCGAGGAGAAGGTGATGGAAGAGTGGTTAACTTTATATGTGAAGGATCTTTGATTTTAGGCAAGAAGAGTTTTCTGAAGTTCTTTTCGACAAATACACTCGTGAAATAGATCACATCAATCTCTTTCGTATTGAGCAGCTCAATTATCGAATAATTATATGTGATATTCGTAAGATTGGAGTCGGAACTATTACCCTTCTCTCTTTCACAGCTATAGATTATATCTGCTATCCCCATTTTGAGTTCAGTAAATAATTGTATCTTTGAGGCTTTATCTTTTAAAGTAACATCATATACTTCCTCTATAATTCTCCAGAACTGATTGAATCTGCTTCCATAGTACCAATCGTATCGTGAAGTAGAATGAAGTCCTTTTGCGAAGAAGCTTCCCAATACTAAGTATTTAGCTCCCTTAGGTAGGAAATTCCCTAGAATATGTTTTTCAATCATGTGTTCAATAAATACTTTTTAAATTTCTAATTAAATCTTCATTTATCAACTTTAACTAAATCTTTACAGAGTCTTTACAATTAAGCATCACTCTTCCTGTATCTTTCTAATTATGAATGTTGAACAGCCTGAGAACAAAGAGAAGGTTTTAAGACAACCACAAGAAGAGACTCACCTTGAAAGAAGTAAAATACCACTAATATCACATATAGTATTAGCGGTAATTCTTTCATTGGTTCTTCACCTGGTGAACTTCGGCCTTTCTTTTGTTATTTCCGAAATATTTGGTCTTGCAGTACTTTTGCCGACGTCAATGTTAAGTATAATTATACTAATATTAACGGGTATTTATACCCTAATTAGTTACTTAAATTACGAATCTGTCAGCTATTCTATGATATCTGGGAGCATTGAAAAAACTGTCCTAAATACGATAGATAAAATTCCAGGAAAAATTCTTGCAGAGGAAGGCTTTTTCTATAGGACAAAAACGCTGTTAAGTATGAACGAATATGATCATATTCGTATAGACAAGTCACCTACCGGAAGAATATATAATTACGGTAATATTAACCTGTTACAAAAAGATGAACTGGAAATGACAAAGAATTATGTACTTACAAACGTGCAAGATCCCGAGGAAACTTCCAGGCAAATCCAACGCATGATGGATGTGGAAATCTCTAAGGCAACTCCAATTCCTGAGAAATCTTAAACTAGCACTTATAAATGATTATAATTTGCAATATGAACGTACTTTTATGTGAAGACGACAAAGGAATACAAGAATTAATTACCTTACTTTTAGAGAATGAAGGATATAAGGTGGCTACTTCGACAAACAGCAGGGACGCATCGGAATTAATCCATTCTCTAATATATAATTTAATAATAATTGACTACTGGCTAGAAGACGGAATGGCAGACGGATTAATTGGGAAAATCAGAAAAGAACTTCCAAGCATTCCAATTATCCTGATATCTGCAGCGGGAAATCTAGAGGAATTGAGCATCAAGCTTAGAGTAAACGACTATCTTCAAAAACCATTTGATATAATTACCCTTCAATCAAAAGTTAACCAGTTAATTCATGATAACCACAATCGCTCTAATTGACGATGACCCGAATTTGGTAAAGTATTTACAAGAGTTATTCAAGACCAGTCTCGAGATGAACGTCAAGGGCTTTACCTCAGGAATCGAGGGTTTAAGCTTTTTAAAGAAGGAAGAGCCAAAGTTGCTCATATTGGACCTCTCCCTCAATGATTTACAAGGTATCTCTGTTTATGAGGAAGTACGTAAGATACATCCTCACCTTCCGATTATTATCCTCACGGGGAACGATTCGCCAGAAATGCTTGTCCAGCTTTTAAATATGGGAGCTGATGATTATATAACTAAACCATTCAACAACGAAGAGCTCCTCGCCAGGGTGAAGAATAAAATGAGAACCACACAAGATACATCTAGTGGGAAGATTTTAAAAACAAAAGATATAATAGTCGACACAGAGAAAATGAAAGTCATTCAAGATGGCAAAGAGATCCAACTTACAGGAAAAGAGTTACTTTTACTGGAATATTTATTGATAAACAAGGAGCGTGTTTGTACAAGAGATAAGATTCTCTTTTCGGTATGGGGCTATTCAGCAGAAGTTGAAAGTCGTGTAGTAGACGTACATATTGCAAAGCTGAGGAAAAAACTGGAATCAAAGGATAAGCAATATATTGAATCAGTAAGAGGTTTCGGATATAAGATCGTAGACGAGGAGACAGCTATTCTTTAAGGGATTTGAATATTTTTTGAATATTGTCACAGGCTTTAGTGGCCTCGAGAAGGTAGGAAAGGCGCTTTTCGTTTGCTTCAGAAGGATTATCCGTTAAGTCCTTTTGAAGCATCTGAAGATAACCCATTACAACAGTCAGAGAGCTGGTACATTCGTGGAGTCCCTTTGATAAAAGATCGGTTTTATCCATAATATGATTATATCAGAGACAAAGAAGAAGAAATACAGCTGAACTAACCATGTACACTATACTAAAAACTTCAATTACTAGGGCGGAAAGAACTCTGCAGGATCATCGACGTACGATTAGGCTGAAAAGAATACTTACGAATGTACTGAGCATCATTATTCCCTCCATTTCAATATATATCATAATAACTATACGGATTAAATTAGCCGATCATTTATATCCTACTACATATCAATACCTCTCCCTTGTAGTCATTCTCTATGCTCTTGTTGGCAATAAATTATCAGCCGTCACTGCATCTCTTCTTGCAACCTTAGCAGGCAACTACTACTTGATGGATCCACAAGGAACTTTTAAAACTGAATATCCCGCCTATTTTATTCCTACCCTAACCTTCTTTGCACAATCACTTTTCATAACCTACTTTATAACCGACTTTCGGAAACAATCTCGTCAACTCAAAAAAGTGCAGAAAGTTCTTTCGACTACCAAAGAGAGGTTTTCTTATGCTACAAGCGATGTATCAGCTATATTCCTTGTTACATCTTTGTCAGGGCTGATTATTGATGCAAACAGGTCGGCAAATCAATTACTGACTGATGGGGGACGAAACTTACCGGGGGATTTTATCTTTGAACTTCCAATCTGGTCTGCCAACGAGAAACCTGCCCAGAGGCTAAGAAATGCATATTCCACAATAAAAGGCAAACGGACTCTTAGATACGAAGATACTCTAATCTTACCCGAGAAAGGTCTAACTGAAGTCGAAATCAACATAACCTCAACTTTAGGAGAATCCAATGAACCCATACTGATTTTAACCATCAGTGATATCACAGATAAAAAAATC
>CAYVIR010000050.1:0-4287 GCA_964451645.1 uncultured Candidatus Saccharibacteria bacterium
ACGGCTAGGTAGTTGTTTTCATACTCAGTTAGCAAATTCTCATCGATGATAGTTCCTGCAGTTATTACCTTGGTAACTTCCCTTTTCACTAATTTCCCGGCCATCGCTGGTTCTAATTGATCTGCCAAGGCCACTCTGTATCCCGATCTTACAAGCTTTGGTAAATACTGTTTCAGTGCATGATGAGGTATCCCGGCCATTGGAATTCGACCCTCACCTTTCCCTCTTCCTGTAAGTGTAATCCCAAGAACTTTAGATACACTTTTTGCATCTTCGTAAAAAGCCTCAAAAAAATCTCCCAGCCTAAAGAGCAGTATACAATCAGGATACTTTCTCTTGATTTCCAGATATTGTTCCTGCATGGGAGTCATTTGCATTGTGCTATTACTTGAGGATTAATTTTAGCACACACAATTAACATTGAAGAGTTCTGTGTAAAATACAGGGTCAATAAAAGGATTTTTAGGGGATTGTTCTTTCAATCTATTCCTAGATTCTTTATATATAATCACCGACGAGGAGATTATGGAAATGTTTGAGATATTGTTATAATACTATGTTAGTAATATCCTTCAAGAAGTTTCAACGACCATCAGGAGTTGAAACTTAGGAGGAGCAGCAATCGAAAGCTGAAGATTTGATGCTACGAGCCGAGGTGGCGAAATGGTAGACGCGCTAGTCTTAGGAACTAGTCCCTTCGGGGATGGAGGTTCGAGTCCTCTCCTCGGCATATAGCAATCTGGCATCGAAAAAATCTTTGATAAGTCTTGTCCCATATGTTATTTGCTGGTTCGAGCCAAATTAAAGATGTGGAATAATTATTTTTAACCGAGGAATATACCATAAGTAGTTCGAGTCAGTTCTAACCCTCGGCATATAAATTCTGTCTATTAGCATCTTAAGAGGACGAGAAGCTTGCCCCGTCAATGAGCAAAGCGAATTATGCGGGGTTTATCCCGCAAGCGAATGCAATGAGCTTTGCGGGAAGTCCTCTTCCCGGCAATTTTGGATTAGAATTCTTAAACCCGAGATCAGGGAAACCCACTTATTCTTCATCTTGATATATGATTCTTTCTTTATGCTGTTGAAGTTGTTCCCTTGTTTCATACACAAATCTTGCGATATCAACTAATTCTCTAGGTAGTCCCCTTTCTTCAGCTACTTTGAAAGTCTCAGCACCTGCTCTAAAATTATATCGAAAACCAAAATCTTCTGATTCTTCGGTCGTATAACCGAGTGTCGAATATCTCATCCCCCCAATTCTATCGAGTGTTGTATATATACCAGTTTCGTGATTTGTTAATCTAAAATTCGCACCTCTATGATTCGCAATTGCAGCAATAGCGGAGTTGATATCGTTTCTATCTGAAATAGCTGTTCCATTTGCTGGTTCATCATACAATAGTACTGTGTCTTTCCTTAATCTATTAACTGCATGAACGATGCGTTTTGCCTCTCCCATAAAACTACTCGTCTTTCTTTCAGTAGTTGGACGTCTAATTACACCAACCACTCTTCTGGGTCTCCAGAATACAGTTGCACTCTTCGCTGGAACTCTATTAAAATATTTTAGATAAATCATCAGTTGCATCATGAGTCTAAGCATTTCAGTTTTACCACCTCCCTGCAATCCTGTTAAGAATTCAATTTGACTATCTTCGTTTGGGGTCATTGGGTTATCCCCATCATAATAGTAACTCTGAGGAATATACCCTTGGCCAAGCTGGTCTATAAGTGATAGACTTAGACCAGCGTTAAATGCAAGTGGAGTAACTCTATGATCATCAGTGAGTCTCTCTTCAGGCTTCACGAACTTTATGATATTTGAATCTCCTAACCCATGTCCATACTGTGACACACAAAGACCCAATAACCTTTTAGCACTAATATCCTGAAAACTTCTCTGTAAATTGTTAAAGCTTTTACCTATAGATGAGTCTTGAGAGTTAAAACTGTCCACAATACTTTTCGAATAACCCCCTAGAAGAATTTGAAATAATTTATATTTGTCTAGATCTGTATTTCCAGCGTTCTGCCATGAATATTTTTTTGGGTTTTCTAAATATGATTTAAAAAACAACTTAGTCATTTCTAAGGTATTTTCGTCAGAAAATATTTCAGAATGCTCGGTTATAATTTCTTCCGATAAATTGCCTAATAAGAGCCGCTTGAAATTATTCATCATATTACCATCACCTCTTATTGTCATAGAAATATTAGCAATTAGTTCCTCAGTAGGTTTCAAACCCCCCAAAACGGACATTTCAGAATCAACTTCCTTAACTACCTCATGAAATCCTTCACCAAATAAATAATTTGCTCCTTCTACTTCCGCTGTACTAAAAGATGCTCTATGTGGGGACTTAAGGTTCTCTATAATATCGGCAGTACTAGTTAATTCACCTAAATCTATTCTTGATCTTTGATCATAACTTCTCGTTGTATAATCCTCAAGGTTTTTTATGGCCATTTTGGTCGCAACAGTTAAATTGTAAAACTCTATGGATCTATTTAAAGCACTTACATGTGTTTCGACATCACCTGTTTCCATACTCTCGAAATACTCTATATCAGACTCAATAGATTCATCATTTTTAGTAAAGTACTCCATAACACGATCAAGCAAAATTCCTGACGTATCATTCCCAACAATAGAATTTAAAATAGTCCCTACACAAACCCGTAAATGGGAACTTTCAATTGTTAGGTCGTCTATCCCTAATTCCTCCTCCACATCTTCAGTTATTGTAAGTTTTTCAAGTATTTCTGAAATTTCAATTTCGGAGAATCCTTGTTCTCTTGCATATTGCAATGCTTGCATTAACTCTACGAAAGGTTTTGACCCGCCTTGCATATCAATCATATCAATCCCATAGCTAGCTGAGACGCCTTCCGAAATACGGTGACTTGTTGGATCTACCATCAATGGAAGGACTTCTTCTCCAAAGCCGAGCACTTTTAATATTTCAATTATTGGGGATGCTTGATGCGAGGCAACCACAGAATAATTCCCTCTAGCCGATTCAAGGGCAAGCATTGCTGTAATTAATGCGACTTTATATGGCTCAGGGGATCCTACAAAAGGTTCATCTGCTCCATAGAGTTTTCTTTCTTTTAATTCTTTAGCTTCGTGTATGGCACTGCTTTGGAACAAACTACGTCGAGGTAATTCTTTCATCTCAAAATCACCTATATCTTCAGGTCTTGTTATTGACGCTGGTATTGATACAGTTCGAGCTGTTGTGTAACCTTGTTCCATTGCTGTTCTAAGAGTAGTGAGAATAGCATCAAGGGCAAGTGACTTACCTGACCCCGTAGGACCATTAAGTAGGACTATTAGTCCTGGAGGTAATGATAGGTTAACTGGCGTGATGCTTGCCCTGTTTTTAGTTGTCCTATCATAATCAGTTTTACTGAATCTACCAATTATTTCTTCTAGTCTTGGAGAGGTTCCTTCAACTACACCAAGTTTGTCTGCAGTTCTTTCTAAGACTATTCCTTCGTTCTCTAGAACAGTTCTCGTAATAATAACTTCTCCTAAATAATTTATTACTCTTTGTAGGTCTCTAATATCTTGACTCTTATAATCTCGCTTATTAATATTTCTCATGTTTTCTTCATATAATCCTAACTGCTCAAAGATTCTCGGGACAGTTGTATGACAACTCTCTATTAATTTTAAAACTGGATGTTCTGGGGGGAGGGTTAGCAATTTATTTGACAAGAAATCTCTGATTGCAGGAATATTTGTTTCAACAATCTTACGCGGTTCAACTACATCATAATTGTCTGTATAGTACATAATATTATATGAATCTCCGTATCCTTTATTTCTATTAAATAACTTCAAATACTCTTCTTCGCTAATAACTTGATTCTCAGGTTTAAATAGGCCCCACAAATCATCAACCATAAAATTTTCATTATTATCAAATAGTCCTAAAAACCCGACTGAAGGCACAACCAATACACGGCTTCCCTCTTCTCTTAACTCTCTATATCGAGTCTTTACATATTGTTCATTAGGATAATTTCCCCTATTTGAATATCCTATTCTTTGAGACGTTGGAACATTTCCTTCTAAACCACTACCTACTCTTAAAGCCCTATCAATTAACTGTTGAAATTCCTGTCTTCTTTCTTCCATCCACGTCAAATATTCTCCAGACTTATCCTCCCTTAGTCTACGTAAATGCCTATCAATAACATCACCTTCATTTACTCCTGTAGCAATTCTCCTTGACAAGTCCTCTTTCTTCATTCGTTTTTTTTCATAGGTATCGAGCA
>CAYVIR010000050.1:4297-6432 GCA_964451645.1 uncultured Candidatus Saccharibacteria bacterium
TTAGTATCTTAATCTCTTAATGTCTTAGTCTCTATTGTATAATCATTACGTTGAAATTTTATCTGATCCAATTTATCCTTATCGTCAGATATTAAATTCAAACAATGGTTTAAAAAATTTTCATAAGATACCGACACAGTTCCCGTCTCTTTCCAGTCGGCTTCTTCTAGAACTTCAGTGAGATCTTTGACTATTCTATATACACTTCTCTCATCAAGATTTATAAGACTCGAACGAGAGACCACTAAATTTGATAATGCGTCTAAATAATTAGGCACAGAACCAGGAATTCTGACTACTTCCCTTCGGGCATAATCTAAGGATAAATCGATATATTTTGATAACCCTTCTATGGGTGCTTCTTCTACTATAGGAAATTTATATTCATAGTCATATTCTTTATTTTTACTTCCATAAAGTGGCTGGTAGCCTTCAAGATACCCTTGACTATAACGCACACTATATTCATCTACTCTGATTGACTTCCCTGGAATAAATCTTGTGGCATCAAGTTTTTGAACTTCATAACTCATCCCATTAAAATGATTAGCAAATGAAAAGTATTCTTCATAGTAATCTTCGTCCGCCCCATTCAGCCCTAGTGCCATAATAATTGCAGCATTCTGCCATCTATCGTAAAAATCCTCGTCTATAAGTTCCCCATTCATCTGAAACTCTTCCTTTACTTGACTTGCTACTGCTGGGGCAATACTCTTCTGAAAAAGTTTTTGATATGAGGGATTCCTCTGAACTAATTCTGCGGTAAAACCCAATAAACGTTTACGCTCTATAAGACTCCCCGCATCTTTAGCTCCAATCCCAGATTGGGGATCAGTAATAGTAAGCATTAGTAGATCTAAGTCTGAGTTTGAAAGTTCATCAATCCTCGGTCGAATAAAATCTATTGCTCCTTCCAATAATAGGACTCTTTCAGTAGATGGTTTATTCTTAATTTCTCCTAATTCAGGATCCAAAATACCCCACAATACTTGTCTCAACTGTTCGACATTCTGAAAAAAGCCTGATCTGTCCTCAAAATATCTACTTCCCCCAACATTTATGAACAAATCCATTTTCATCTCTATATCAAAGGAATGTAGGTTTTCTTGGAATCCAGGACGATTCTCGATAACACTCTGAAGCATTTCTTCACGATCTGGGAGGAAGATATGCTCTTCCTTTTCAGATGGTTGTGGTTGCATTTCATCATACTTCCCCAGTGCATCCTCAAGACATGCTATTAAGCTTGCTCTTCCGTCTTTGCCCTCAAAGCTTGGATAGTTTTGTCCGAATGTATTAGCAGCATCTATGAGTTCCTGATAATTTCTAGTGGGGATATTTATCGGGATCCCTTCCTTCATAGCTTTCTTTGAAATAGTACCAGCCATAAGGCCTATAAAGCCTGCTTTATCCTTATCTTCTTGAAAAAGAAGTGCTGTAAGCAATAATCCTAAATTATTACCGGTACTTTTCATAAAATTTCGTACCTCCTCCATCTGCCTTTGCGAAAAAGAAGGTTCGAGAATTCTTTTCGCATCCAGTATATATTCTCTCGCAATTTGCTTTTTCTCATCTTGATCCGTTACGGCTAGATCAGTCTCGCCCATACTAGCTAACAGATGGTTCTGGAAAAGAACTAAATTTTCAGAAGAACCATTAATAATTGGTCTTAGTTGCTCCCCTATTGATCTAAGTTTCAATTCCATATCACTCCCCTCAGGTACACCTAGGTCATCCCTTATGTTTATCCCGTGTAAATTTCTATCTATTCCCATAGTTTATTTAGAATATATCTTCACTTTCCATATTAACTGTCATAGGAGCTGTACCGCTATTGTATATATCTAATAGCTCTTCAATTAGGCTATAGTGGAAATCTCTATACTTATATTTATTCCAATTCTTACTAACCTTTTTGATTGATATTGTCCTTATTAGATTATTCAGTAATGATTTTAATTCTGGAGCTTCTTCTGGTCCAAGTTTTGAAAGTAAACTATTGATAAATACTTTAAAATACTGTTGGCTATTTATCTGAGTATCTTCGATCTCAACAGTTCTAGTAACGTCCAATAACTCCCTGAACTTATTTCGAACCTCATGGGAAACATTAACAGAGACTTCTGGCCTGAGTA
>CAYVIR010000051.1:0-6405 GCA_964451645.1 uncultured Candidatus Saccharibacteria bacterium
GTTTCAGGTACTATTTCATTCCCCTAACAGGGGTGCTTTACACCTTACCCTCACGGTACTAGTTCACAAACGGTCACAAAAAGTATTAAGCCTTACCAGGTGGTTCTGGCAACTTCCCACGGAATTTCTCCTAGACCGTGGTACTCAGGAACATAACCGTTAAGAGCAATCCTTTTCACGTACGGGACTATTACCCCCTTTGGTGCTGCTTTCCAACAGTCTTCTGTTAAAGATTACTTTTGTAACTTAACCCTATGCTTTACAGTGCATAGACATTATGTCCTATAACCCTTTATCGCAACCGTTTCTGTATAAATGAATTGAAAACCGCTCCTACAACGCAGGATTGGTAATCTCTTCCTACAATAAAGTTTGGGCTCTTCCCCTTTCGCTCGCCACTACTTAGGGAATATCACCTCGGAACAAGTCCGAGGATAAATTTGATATTTTTTCTTCCAGTTACTGAGATGTTTCACTTCACTGGCTTACCTTTACCATGTCTATGTATTCAACATGGAATTTCTGTACATAACTACAGAAGGGTTTCCCCATTCGGAAATCTCCGGATTAAAACGCTTATTGCCAGCTATCCGAAGCTTATCGCAGACTATCACGTCCTTCATCGGCTTTTTGTGCCAAGGCATCCGCCGTATACTCTTGAGTACTTAACGCAAATTTTATTTATGAAATGTTTTTATTCCACTATCGAAAACGATAGCGGAAATGACTGTGAAAACCTAGACAATTGAAAACTGTCTGTTCCCATTTACGTGGGAACTAATTTTCACAAAGACCTCCATGAACTAAAATAGTTCATGTTATTTACTTTTCAAAGGACAAATATCATTAACCAAAAGAAATAGATCCTTTGAGATAAAGAACCTTTAAAAATTAAACAATGGAAGAGGTTTATTTAATCCTAGCCATCATGGAAAGGACCCCGAACAAACTTTCCTGTAAAGGTGAGATTATTCTATCAGATCATATACAACCTAATCAAGCTTTTACCAGACAAATTTTATTTGATTTCAGAACGAACCCACTTCAGGTATTTTGCAGAGACTTTATTTATATTTACTGCAAAAATACACGGATTACTATACGAATGTAATTTCAAAACCTCACTTTCAACTTCTTCATACTTCTCTTCGAGAGTTTTGATAAGCAGTACCACTTCATTGCCCTCTACCATTGTCTTTTCTATGGGAGGCCAGAAATAGAAAGAAGTCATATTGGGAAGTATATTTGTACAAGCACAGAGCTTCTTTGTTAGTAATTTCTTTGAAATATTTTTCGCCTCGGATAAATTATCACAAACAACGTAGATTATTGCCATCCTTGATTCTGTCGATTCACTAGTCATAAAAACTATAAAAGAAGTAAATTCATAATTTTTCCATACTTATTTATTAATATTTTATCAGATTAACTAACTTATTAATTACAAAAGATGAAACGTACAATGTTTGGTATTAGTATATGCCTGGGAATCTTCCTGTCCGGAATTTATTTGCTATCTTCACATGCATCAACTACGAAAGACATTCGATATTTTATAAGTGAAGAAGTGGCACCATGCTTCACCAGTGGGGGAAACGCGCGTGGATGTGACCCGTACAATTCGGAAGACCTTTTGACACTAAATATGACCCATAATCTCCGAAATCCCTGGGTCTCAAACAGTCTATCTAACTGTTCTGAAATTCCAACCAGAGGAAATTATATTGATAATAATAGGATTGAATTTATCACCCCTACCAATGAGAAAGTATTTGCACAAGTTACTCTTAGAGATATCTCCCAAACAGATAGAGGGAACAACTCGTTTGGTACTTTAGCCACTACGCAGGGAGTTATTAATTCGACATCTGTTTCCACTATGCAGGATTCCTCTCCAAAGCCAATTACATGGCTGGACCTTCCATATTGGAATGAGAGCTATGGTAGTAGTGCCGAAGGAAGTAGGAACGCTATTCTTTTTGAATTTTTAGATGAGAGTAATACTCCTTACGAAATTGCAAGTTTCGGTGCATGGTTCGGAGATTTGGAGACGAGATCTGATGGAACGATGGCGTCTATTATTACCTACGATAAAAATGGGAATGTTTTGTCAGCACCCAGCTTCATCACAGAAAATTCTACAATTCCGTTAGCTTCTTGCGGGACCACTACCGGTTTGGGAAAAGGTTGTGGGAACCAGACCACAAGATGGATTGGTTATACCGAAAATGGAGGGAAGAATGTTCAGAAGCTTCTTATTACAGTGGGAGATGATGACTTAGGAAATGACGGCTCACGTGAACATCTCAGCTTCACTGGTCCAACCATCATTCGTAATTACGGGTGCACATCTACTCCTACTGCTAGTCTAACTCCAACGACCACCACAGTTCTTTCTCCCATGCCTACCGAAGCTATCACACCTACACCAGTCATCATCCTACCTACCTCAACTCCCGTGGCAAGTATTACTATAACTCCATCTTTATGGCCAACTTCAACTATAACGAACACTCCCCTTCCTACTTTGACTCTCACTCCCAGCCTAATTCCTACAGCAACACTTCTACCTTCAAGTACTCCGTTACCTTCTCCCACAGAAAAACCCGCTCCCACCAAGAACACCTCTCCGACACCTACGCAAAAATTGAAGGATAAAGATTGCTGTAAGAAGAGACCTCAGAAAAAGCTGTTAAAGAGTCTTATCCGTAATCTCGTTAAATTACTCTTTGAGAGTTATCAAAGGAAGACAATATATAGTCACTTCCGATAGAGTCACTGTACTGCCCTTTTCCCGTTCACCAAATCGAACGCGAGGTTTAAATATCTCTTTACATCCTCAGAGAAGTCATACTGCCCGACTTCCCCTTTTGTGATCCACTTGACGTCAATTGTATCTTCTAGTGCTTTTGCTTTCCCCGATTTCCATTTGCATAGAAATATTAGAGCTACAACATGATGTCCAGTCGACCTTATAAAGGTATTATTTGCTACAAGCTTAACTTCATTCTCGATTTTCACTCCAGTTTCTTCTAATACCTCTCTTTTTAAGGTTTCTTCAACAACATCCCATACACCACCCTCAGTCCTATCAACCTTCCCTCCAGGTATAGACCATTTACCAGGAGCATGAGTCTCTTTATAACTTCGCTGTCCAATCAGAACCTTACCCCCTTTAATGACAAGGGCATTTATTAGAAGTATGTGGGTTTGGTTATTTGCGAGATCTGCCATAATTAGACTTTATTTATAGGCTGCCAGTCGAACTCTTCCGCTAACTTTGCCATTAACAAAGTGTCTCCGCTGGTCACATAGTTTTCGGCCAGATTCTTATATAATCCTTTTAGCGGCAGATCTAAAGTCTCCACAATTTCATTTTCCTCAGTTTTAGCTTTCGAAACTGTAAAACCAGTAACCAAAAAGATTGTCCTCGTTCCCGAGATTCTTACTCCATTGAAGTAGCTCACTAATTTCTGGAATTCACCTCCTTCTATTCCTATTTCTTCTTTTAATTCACGTTTCAAGGCATCTAATCCTTGTTCTTCCTCTGAGTCCAATCTGGCCCCCACAAAGTCAGTCATTATTAGTTTTGGACCCTGTCTCCACTGCTGCACCATGAGTACAGTCTTTCTCTCCGTTACAGGAATCGCCATAAAAATATTGGGATAATCTATCATATCCCATTCGACAATATTTCCGTTGGGTAATTGAATTGTTTCATCAACAACAAAAACTTTTCTCCCTTTATAAACAGATTTTCTATTTAGAACTTTATAGTTGCTATCCATTATTATCCCAGTCAATAAAACTTCTAATTATTTTTTCACTCTACATATTCTCCCAGCCGAACTGGGTAAATCTAATATTGTTGAGATAGCAATTTATCCCAGCTTTGATATATTCTATGGTATTTTCGGGTAAGCTGTCCAACGGAACCCACTTAAGACCATCACATTTATGCGGCTCACAGATCTTTTCTGTTCCAGTCCATGTTTTACAACTAAAGAAAAAATCGATTCGTTCAGAACCGTCGTCCGAATACCTGTGCATGACTGTCGAGAATTTCAAGTCTTTCGAGGAAATTTTAATTCCGACTTCTTCCAGTGTTTCCCTAAGCATTGCCTGAGTTGCATTTTCACCTTGATCAACATGTCCAGCAGGCACACTATAATCACCGTCATGATAGCCAGTATTAAACCTACGCGAAAGTAGAACCTGATTATCTTTAATCAGAAGCAAATGTACTGCAACTAGTGCTTTGAGCCGTTCTGTCATGTTGTTTGATTATCTCTTGTGTTGGAATAGTTAGTCAAATTTCTTGATAGAACTGCTATTGAAATTCAATTGTTGATAGATTGCGTAAGATTTATTGTAATATTTAGCCCATTCACGCTCTCCATAAGAAAAATGCCACCATTCGCCATTAAAAGGGGCGAATTCTTCTTCCAGCATTAACTCTCTCAACAACCTCCTATTTATCTTTCCGGATTCAGAAACGAATGGAGAATAACTATAAGAGTCTTTACAGAACTCCCATATTTTTGTTCCAAAGTCTAAGGATGTTCCATCTCGAAGTATTTGTAAATCTACTGCACCACCTGTTGGATGGCCTGAAACTTCCGGGACTGCTATATTTCGATGTATCGTCTCAAGAAGATCAATGCCGGATAAGGTTTTACTATAGAGGTCTTTGAACTTATTAAATAGCCTCCTCTGCATCCATAATGAACGATAGCCATATACGATCTCTAGATCGTAGTTTTTACTTATCTTTCGGAGTCTTTTGGCGATTTTAGTAAGTTTCTTCGCCACGGTCTCTCGTACATAAATTTCATTTCTACTCTTCCTCTCAATAGGGCTAAGTGTGAGGCCATTTCCTGCTTGTAGTAATTGCATGGACTCTCCGCATTCCTTTGTAGGAACAGCAACCAAATCACTATATTTCAACATACCCTCTTCCAGTTTTTTATAAACTTGATCTTTTTTCATTCTAATGAAAATGCTCCATCATATATGATCTCTACTTCTCCGCTTATTTCGGCTCTTATAACTTCTCTTTTGTTGTCATCCCAAATACAGTTCACTTTTATAGTCTTGCCAGAAGGTTGGAGAACATTTAAGGTAATACTTTCTCTTCTTTTTGTTGCGATAGCTACACCAATTGCACACGTACCGCTTCCACAAGCAGTTTCATCAAATACAGTGTTTATTGCATTAACCCATACATTGAATTGCGTACTACTTGTATTTGTATCGAAATAACTCACACCGACTGCAGGCTGGGTATTTAAATCATACTTACCTTGATCTTTTAATTCTTCCAAAAGCTGCGCCGGAGTTCTTGACCCTTTTGGATCAATTACAACTAACTGGGTAATACCTTCTAGTTGAACTAGGACTCCTTCTTTAACTCCTTGTATGACTATTTCTTCTGGCAGAGGCATTTCGAGAGTTATCTCTTTATCTTTGACTCTAAATTCCAAAGGCCTAGCAACCCCTGAAACCTCAATTAAGCCTTCATAGTCATTACCCCCTGTAAGTGCATATATAACACTAAGAGTGGCATTCCCACAAAACTCAAGGCCAAACATTTCTACCCTAGCAATTGCTTCAGGTGATTTAGGTAAGGTTACAAAACAGCACTGTTCAATCTCGGTAAACCCAGCGTAAATGGCTTTCCATTGACTCATAATACTATCGTTTAAACTTTTCCTATCCTGATCCAGAAGTTGATCAAATACAATCGCTGTAGTGTTCCCCGACGGGTATGCCACTACTAGTTTTTTTAATTCTTCTTTTTCCTTCATTGGTTCGTTTGATAATGTTTTAGATAAATAAACACGTTTATCCAGCTCAATACGTCCATTCTCTCTCTTCGAAGCGACAGCAACTGGGGGACGACTAACTGTAAACCCTTCTGAGGTGTAAAGCCCTAATGCTTTTGTATTGTTCCCAGTAGTGCGAAGTCCAATCGAAAGGATATTTCTTCCCGCAACAATGGTTAATAAATCTCTTAATATCTGTCTTCCTATTCCTTCTCCTTGGAAATCTGGTTCAACTGCCAATTCTTCAATCCAGTAACTACCATCTGCCAGGGGGAAACCTCCTGCCAGGCAAATTGCCTTGTCTCCCAGTTTACGAGTCAGTAGATCACCTCCTTCAATAATTAATTGAGCCAAGTTATTATTTGACTCCTCTAAAGTGAATGCTTCGTTATACGGTGGTTGTGCAAAAGCTCTTTGGTAAACTTCTGCTATATCAAAAGATACATTTTTATCTACTACTTCCAAAGTAGTTTGCTTTAAGATTTCGCTGCTCATAATTAAATATTAAAAAATAAAAACTATCCCGTTGCTGAAGGGTATAAAAAACCCTCCAGTAAGGAGGGGAAATAATTATCAAATG
>CAYVIR010000052.1:0-3955 GCA_964451645.1 uncultured Candidatus Saccharibacteria bacterium
CGATTTACGATGTCGAGAATGAAAGAAAAGAAGCGCTATTGAGACAGAAGCTGATGAAACGAGGGATTAGAGAGTTAAATATGAAGGAGAGGGACCAACTAAAAAAGGAACTTGGAGAGAAGCCAGAAGAAGGACAAATAGTGGAAGAGAAATCAGTGCTGGATTATATTTCCTTGCGAGAGGAGGAGGAAGAAGAGGGATTAGACACCAAGGGCAAGCTTAGACGGAAGGTCAAGAAGGCAACCTCTAAAATCGATAGAATTACAGATCCTTATCTAGGCGATGACATGACGCAAAGAAGGGCAGAGGAGGTGCACGATTCACTGACGAAGATTAAATCAGGTAGGATTCTTGATGGAGTCATTGATCTAACGAGATTACCGCAGAAAGAAAATTTACGTGTAGACTTTACAGGGATTGTGAAAGACCATTTGAGTGATCATATACAAGTATATTATGGAGATGTAAAAAAGAAAGCTAAAGAATCCATCGACAAGACTATCGATAAAACCCGAATAGGGAGAGCAGCTAAAACCAAGCACTATCAAGTAAAAACTTTTATAAATGATAAATCTACATTGCTTAAAGGCAAACGTAGGAAAGCGAGGGAAAAAGGAGAAAGTCTTATCAAATTCCTAGTCAAGCATCTTCTGAAACAAGGCCTTGAGAAGGCTTTTCAAGTAACTCGTACGGTATATAAGTTGGCGAAGAATACTCAAATTGCCGGGAAAATTGGAGGTTGGTTTAGTAGTAGTTCTGTAGGACAAAAATTACAAGCTGCAGGAACCTCCACTCTAAAACTTGTTAAGGCCATTGCCAAAATGCCTGGAGAGCTCAAAGATGGGCTCCTTATGAGATACGATAAGGTATATAAGGTAATAGACGGGAAAATATTAACACCTGTAATAAAACCTTTGATCAAACTGGGCTTGGATGTGGGTTACGTAGGGAAAACCGTTTTACGCAAGGCTCCCTTCGGCTTGGTCTATGGAGGAGGAAGTGCCGCACTAGCCCTTGCTCTAGGAGTACCAGGCGGATCGCTAATGCCATTTTTCCTTGGAGGTGGTGCCGTAGGAGTAGGGATGGAAGTCGTCGACAGTATCATGAATACCCCTACAACACGAGCATTGAGCAGGCCACTATTTTGGTTACAGAAACAAGGTTCGGCCCTTTATAGAGATCCCATTACTAAAGCATTTTCCAATGAGATTATTAAGAATAATGCTGATATTGCAAAACAACTATCGATAAATGGCAATGCATTTGGATCTAAACTTGGAAATATATTCTCTTCGATTAAAACAGGAATGTCTGCGGCCATGGTTGCGGCCTTGGTTGCTTCAGTTTTTGGGATTAATCCTTTCGTTGCAGCAGGAGTGACTTTTGCCACTGTTTCTTCAGCTAAGTTCCTGTTGAGAACAGTGAGAGGACAGAGCTTTGCAGGAAAGCTTTTACAAGGGAACTATGGGAAAGCACTTTCCCGGTTTGCTAAATTGCCTTTTAACAGAATATTATTTCAGATACAGAATACTTCTATAGTAAGCAACTTAGTCCAAGATCTTATAGATAACTTCAAGGCCAATCCAAGAACTGCAATAAGGAATTTCAAAAGAGACAACTTCAGCTTTGCAGATAATCCAGGACTTCTTAGTAAACTTCAGATATTAAATAACTACATAGGACTACTTGGATATTCCTCTGGACTTAGTTTCTTAAATCGACTTTTCTTCGGAAATCTATTAGCTAAAATGTTACCTGCAGGGTTGGAACAGTTTGCAGGCATGGGTCTAAGGGAAGTATTAAGAAACGCCACCGGCATGGGGCTTTTTCAAAAATTATTGTTAGGAGTTCGGGTAGCGGCTTTGCCAGGGATCATTTCTGCAGCCGGGTCAATAACAGGACTTGCTCTTGCCGCTGCTCTGGGAATTCCTATCTCGGGACTATTTGCTACGATAGGAGCAACAATAGGTGGAGTAATCGGGTTTGGTGTGGGGGCACTGATCGCGGGGAGTAGCTTTGGAACACTACTACCTGTAGTATTCATAACTAGTGGAATAGGAACTTTTATTGGAACTTGGATAGGGAGTCTTTTTGATAAAGTGGCTGAGGATACTTTGGGCGGCCTTTTCAATATTGTTAGCGGCATAGGAGCGTTGTTCACCTTAATCGATCTTGCGTATAGCGGGAAAAGCTTGCGCAAAATGGTAATGCTCTCAATTTCACTGTCGTTTACTATGCCAGGTATTATGGGAATTATCGAAAAAAGTTCTCAAGCCCAGGCAGAAGCAGATCCGACTACACCAGTCCCTACTACCGCAGTTACACTTAATTACCAGGAAGGAGTGCAATATATAGGAAGAGTAAAAGTGATAAATAAGTCGGAAGAGAAAATCAGCTTTGAACGTCTGAACAACATGGTAAAGCCGCTAGAGAAGCTATCGATGGAGAGAATTTATCTAGTCATAGATAAAAATCAAACAACCGCTTCTTTTATAAACAATAACTATTTAGTAATAACTTTATCATCTGAAAGGACTTCACTGGAAGAAGAACTAAATGGGCTAATAACGAACATAAATAGTTCTGACAATAAAGTCAGTCAAAGTCAAAGGAATACTAAATAATCATCTCAGTTATGATTCTGTACCTCATCAGGATTGAGTGCTAATCCATAGGGGTCATATACTTTTGCACCCTCCACAACATTCGTCTTATCATTTGCAGTTTGTTGAGTTCCTTCATTATTTGTTGGAAGGTTTGCGGTACTGGATTGAAGCCACTCTGGGATTTCTTCTTGGGCATACATACGAGGAATCTCCTTATTTGTCTGAGTATATGAATTTATACTGTCCTGTGTGGAGTTAGCAGGAATATTCTCGTTCATACTATTGACCTTTACTCCTTGTGAGGTGGGAAGATTTTGATCTAAAAGGATCCCCTCCGTGGGAGCTTCCTGGCCGGGTACACCACTGGTAGCCATGACGTCTGAATCTACGGATGGCTCCTCAGAATCATACCCGAACGGATTGAGATTCGGATTTGATGGCATTTCTGGTGCAACTGGATCCATATCAATTGCTAAGTTATCTACTTTAGTTGGCTTCATCTCTGTATTTATAACTGGTGGCTCGACGGGGACGGTAGATTCAGGCAATTTAGTAGTAGGTGATGGAGCATCTTGGGAGGCTTTCCTTCTCTTTATAAATAAATATACACTCCAAGGTAAAGCTATCAAAACAAAGCCTATGGCAAATACTATTATTATCAATTGCACGGTATTTGTATTAATTGTTGGCTTATTATCGGAATTACTCTCCCCATCTTCGGAGATTGTGAAGCTCCACTCCTTTACAACAGTTGCTCCACTTGTGTCATTGATTTCAATATAAACGGTATGTACTCCTTCGGCCAATTCTGCCGCTAGAGTACAGGAAATTGATTGTGCTGTCTTATCGCAAACGGTTAAATCCTCGCGATCATCTAGGTAAAATTTTATTTGTTCTATAGCGACATTGACGCCGGTCGGCAAGACAAATGTCGCACTGATCACAGGCTTTTTATTAGTTATTGTTGAACCTTCTTGAGGCTGAAGCTCTGAAATATTTGTACCGGAAACAGCTCCCTCTTTTTTAACTGCAAATTTACTCGATATAACTTCAAAAAGAGAATTGCTACTATCGGTCAGTTGGATTCGCAAATAATAATCCGTCTCTTCCAGAGAGGCTAGGTCCCACGTATACTTCTCAAGATTCCTATCAATTCGAGATAGTTCCACCCATTCTTTTTTATCCTTTGAGTAACTCAAGACTATGCTTTTAACCTGAATGCCCGATCTTATATCCCATTCGATAGTATTGTTTACTGAGGTTAGTGTGGAGTTTGAAGAAGGGAAAAGGAATTTTACCTCATCGCTTGATTGCTCCGATAGAACATTCAATACGAACTCTTCACTATC
>CAYVIR010000052.1:3965-6376 GCA_964451645.1 uncultured Candidatus Saccharibacteria bacterium
TTGCTGAAGTATCTTTTATCATGAAAGACCACTTTTTATCATCAGCATTAACAATAAATCTCAAGTTCCCTACTTCAGTTGGCTTTCCACTTATCTGTCCTGACGATGCGTCAATTGACATAAAGTCAGGTGAGCTGACGAGAGAATAAGTCAACGGGTCCCCATCGGGATCCGTAGCCGAAATTTTGAAAGAGAAGACCTGATTTAAACTAATATCAAACGTTTTTTGATCGCTTTGGATTACTGGCGGCTTATTATTTCCTGTTTGTTGAAGAGAGTATACAAAGGATTGTTTATCACACAAGCTATAGACGGAACCACCATTGGCTAAAATACCACATACTCGCATGCAATAATTCCCCTGATCTCTTAGTACTCCACTAAACTCTCCCGCAACAGTATCCCACTCATATTTATATATATTCCCGTCCCTCTGTGCGCCGTTATCTGTGATTCTCCCTAAGTTCCCACCTGCCTCAGAACATGCCAAGTTGAAAACATCGACAAAATAGGCAGGTTCATCGATTTCTGTATCGGAAATCACCCACTCCAGGTTATATTTCCCTGACACCGTAGACCCCGCAGTGGGCTTTCGTAAGGAAACCTCATCAGTGCCTTCAGTAACTGCATACGCCGGCTGTATGGAGATATTAAGAAGGAGTAGTGTTATTATTAATTTAATTAGCGTTCTCATTTTTAAGGATTGATGATTTCATAAATTGTGTCCTGGAAGCTTTTAATATCTCTATTTCCCTCACTAAAAAATTTATTGAACTCATCCTCAACAACATACCCATCATACATTTCCCAAGACTGGGCAAATGGCATAGACTGCACGTATACTTGCAAACTTTCGTCACCCGAAATTTCTCCTGACATACTTACACGCGGATAAAAGATCCCTACCTTTCTACCATTTTGCTTGACTGTGGTATTGAGAGTTTTTAATTGTTCGGCCTCTGTAATATATTTTATGAACTCCCATGCAATCTTCGAATTAGGAGAGTTTTTTGAGACAGTCTGTCCCCAATAAGTTCCCCAATGTGTTGTCTCAGTACCAGCTAACTGTGGAAGCGGGGCAATACCTATATCCAGATTAAGGTTATATTCTTCGTTGTAAATTAATAGATCATTTAGTCTCCAACTAGGAGCAATAAACATCGCTAATCTTCCTTCAAGAAATGCAGCTATATCCAGCTTCTGTGATGTATCCCAGCTTAAGCCCTGTCCTAACTCTTCATAAAATTCCAAGCTACCCTGAAAATCAGTGTTTGTCTCTAGACTCTTAAAGGCATCTGGACTAGATAGGTCAACACCATTTTGCAACATTAAAAGACTAAATATATCGAAGTTAAACTGTACATTATTCCCATCGGCAGCGGCAAATCCAGCACTTACAATATTATTGGAGGCGTCTTTCTTTGTTAAATTGATTGCCTGGGTTTTAAACTCACTCCATTCATTGTCAGGTAGAGAATAGCCAGCTTCTATGAGCTTGTCTTTGTTGTATATAACCGCGAGTGCATCCACATATAAAGGAATTCCACGAACAGTATCTTCAATAAAATCCCGTTGGACAATGGAGTAAAAATCAGACATATAGCTAGCTGGAATAAGATCATTCGGAGCAGGTGTAATTACATCCGAATATTTTCCCACCCATGTATTTTCCAAAGTAAAGATATCAGGATCATTCAGAGTATCCGCATCATTGATTGTGGTGTCTAAAAGGTTTCTATACGCTGCAACACCTCCCTGGACTCCTTGTTGCTTGTACTGAACGACAACATTAGGATATTTACTTTTAAAACCGTCTACTAAGGGCTTTACATTTTCCTCGCTCTCAAAAAGGTTCCACCATATTAAAGTCACTTGTTCGTTATTCTGCGGGGTATCGTCTTCATCTCTTTTACAAGCAGTGAAAAGGAGAATGGCCAATATCGCAACTACAAATGTGCTAAAAATTTTTCTTGTATTAACCATTGCTAGCAAAATTATAAGTTAATTTTACTTAATATTGACCGTACTAATCAATCTATCTTGCACTTTTATCGCATTTACTATCCATATCTGACCTCTATTTAGAGGAACTTCTTCTCCTAATACGTCGAAATATCTGGTTCTACAAGTTCTACATTCTTTTTTCCATGTGGCCTCAATTACTTGTCCATCTCTTAAAATAGTAGCAGGATTCTGTCCTTCCATCTCAATAACGATTCTACTATGACCATCATTTGCATCTGCATAGTCATGCCACTCTATAATTACATTTTTGGGAGTAATTTGGGTATTCGTCACCTCATCAATATCTGCCTTCCCTCCAATTGTTCTGGGATAGGTGTTTGTGGCCTTATCGTAAGAAAATCCAGCTGTATACTCGCTAGTACTTAAACTAATAAACTTAATATCCA
>CAYVIR010000053.1:0-5048 GCA_964451645.1 uncultured Candidatus Saccharibacteria bacterium
CCTCTATGAGCACCTGTCATGCCTCGAAATTGTACTACCCCATCAACCGTTGCAAAAATAGTAAAATCTCTACCCATTTGGGCATTCTTGCCAGGATGGAATCTTGTTCCTTTCTGTCTCACGATAATTGTACCTGCTCTAACAACTTGACCGGCAAATCTTTTAACGCCAAGCCTTTTTCCTGCAATATTTACAGTTCTGCTTGCCGCACCTTGTGCTTTTGTATGTGCCATTAACTAATCTTAAGAATTTTAATTGTCGTTAGTTTCTGTCTGTTTCCTGATCTCTTCCTATATCTAGTCTTTGCCCTATATACCAAAGTCTTTACTTTTTCACCTTTAATATTCTCAATTACTTCTGCCTTGACTGTAGCCTTCTCAATATATGGCTTACCGATCACAACCTCAGATTTATTTACATTAAGCAATACCTTGTCAAAGGTTATCTTCTCGCCAGACTTGCCTTCGATGGCAACATCTATAGAATCGCCTTCTGCGACCATGTATTGTGATTTATTTATCTCAACAATAGCAAATTTATCCATAGTAACCATGCCGAAAAATTTAACTCGACTTTAAGGATGTTAACATCAAACTATCGGCCATGTCAACGGATCTTCGTGAAGCATATACCGCCTGAACTAGACCTAGAAGAATCATGTTCATGATAATTGAACTTCCGCCATAACTAATGAGTGGCAGAGGGATCCCGGTGACCGGCAGCTTCCCTAGGTTCATGCCGATATTTATAAAAATATGTATTAAAAACAGGCTGGCCGCACCCAAACATAAATTTCTCCCGAAATCATCTTTAGTCTCTTTGGAAACTTTAATGATTCGGAATATTAAGAACGCATAAATGAGCAATAGCAGAACTGCTCCTACAAAACCATACTGTTCGCTTACCACTGCAAATGCAAAATCGGTATGAGCTTGAGTCAGTATATGAAGGCTACTTTGGGAACCCTCTAGGAAACCTCTTCCAAAAAGTCGCCCTGAACCTATTGCAATTTTTGATTGAATAACTTGATAGCCACTCCCCAAAGGGTCGGCTTCCGGTCCTTCTATAAACGTCAAAATCCTCTCCCTCTGATAATTACCTAACATTCCGTTCCAGCTTAGGTAGAGGCCTCCAAGTAAAAACATACTTATGCCTAGGGATATTAAGATATTGCTAACTTTTACCCTCCCAACTATATTTATCAATATGGATGCTAAAATAAAAATTATCACCTTTACACCATTCAAATGATTTAAGGCGAACTTCACCGAACCACTCTGTAAATCCAACATAATTAAATCACGGAGTATCCAAACAATCGATAAAAATATAAGCAAATAAGTAGTTGCAAGCTTTCTACTATTCATAGACAAAAATATACATAGAGAAGTGAGGATCATTATAATTATAGTATTTCCAAGTGAGGGTTGAATAAAAGTAAGAAAGGCAACAGGAATCATATACATTCCAGAGACAAAAATAAGACGAAGTTCCCGATTATCTTTAATGGCCTTAATATATTTAGCAAACGACCAGCCCATCCTTGACTTTGAAAACCGCCGTGTAGGAACCTCCTCCAACTTCTCCCTGATGGGGAGAAAGGAATTACTAAAAACTAGGGAGATAAAGAGTATAATAGTAATCTTGGCGTATTCCGAAGGCTGGAAAGAGAAAAAACCGAAATCAATCCACCTGTTCGTACCCGCGATGGCTGAGCCAAAAAGGTTTACGTAAAGTAAGACAGCAATAATAACCCCATACAGCATTAGCTGAATGCTTACCACCTTGAGCCATTCAATATCAATAATGCTTATCCCTAGATACACTATTGTCCCTACGATAATAAGTATTACTTGTTTATAAATTAAATCATTCTCTAAAGTATTATACGTGGCCGCATAGATCGTAGTTGTGCCGATAAACAGCAAGACCGCTATGACAAGAGTGATGATATAATCGAGTTTTTTTAACTTCTCTAAATTCATGATTTAATCATAACAAATTCTATAACGACATTCTTAAATTAATGATATATATTTACCTAAATTTTTTGACAGTCTAGGAAAAAGTATAATATTATGAAACTACTGACCATCCGATCGTATATAGCCACATCCTTGGGCTATTGACACTTTTGTCGACGAAAGTATACTCACTATTACTATTCCTAATTTAGTATGACGTATCGAAAATCTTATAAATCGAATACTTTGTTAAAAAGAAAAAAAAGAAAGAACTCTTTAAAGAAATTCCTTCAGAAGAAAACAAGCATTGACGGAAAGAGAAGAGCGATACTAATCGTTACAATTATTCTGCTTAGCATTTTGTTTTTTGCCTTTATATATGGGCTTACATATCTACAAAATATCTCCACCGCTCTACCAAGCCCTGATAAACCATTTGGCGCTAAAGATACCTCTACTGAACTTTATGATAGAAGCGGGAAATTGTTGTATAGAGTATTTGACGATGAAGACCGAGATCCAGTTGACATAACGCAAATTCCACCTTTATTGATTTGGAGCTTTCTTGCAGCAGAAGATATTAAATTCTACGAACATCAAGGAATTGATATAGAAGCAATCGGTAGATGTACTGTACGATTTGTTCAAACAAATGCTATAACATGCGGAGGGAGCACTATCACACAACAACTTATAAGGAAAACCACACTTAGCGATGATATAAGTCTTGAAAGGAATTTGAAAGAAATGATTTTAGCAATGCGAATAGAAAAACTTAGGACAAAGAATGAAATTTTGGAAATGTATCTTACTATCGTTCCAGGTGGGAGTAATATTTATGGAATTACTAGAGCTGCTGATTTCTACTTTGACAAAAGTCCACAAGAATTAACTCTAGCGGAAATGGCGATACTAGCTTCTATCCCCCAAAACCCCTCTGTGCTGTCACCTACAAAGTCTACAAATCCAGGCATATCTATGAAATTGCTTACTGAAAGAAAAGAATACGTGCTAAGACAACTGGAAAGCAATAGTGAATATATAAATTCTAAATATTCAGAACTTTCAAACACTTCACAAATTATACTGACTGACAAGATGATAGAGGAGGCTCTGCAGGAGGAGATTAGATATTCTGATCCTACGTTTAGAATCAATGCTCCACATTTTGTTTTCTACGTTTTAGACCAACTTCAAAAAGGACCCTATAAGGAGGGGCAGCCTTTTACCTTGGAAGAAATAGAAACTCAAGGATATAAAATATTCACAACGCTTGATCTGGATATGCAAAATACTGCACAGCTAGCAGTTCAAAATGCAGTGGAAACCTACGGAAAAGAATATGGAGCTGAGAATGCTGGACTAATTACAATTAACCCCAAGACTGGTGAAATACTCACTATGGTTGGTTCTTATAATTACTTTGGAAACGCAACACCAGAAAACTGCACAGTAGGTGCAACGTGTAAATTTGAACCACAGGTCAACGTGGTAGACACCCTACAAGCTTATGGCTCCACTTTGAAACCTCTGATATATTACCAATCCTTTATGGATGGGACACTTACACCGGAGACAAAAATCCTAGACGCCCCCGTAAAAATTGGGAATTATATCCCCAAAAATTACGATGGAAAATTCTCTGGAATTAATACTGCAAGAGAAATGTTAGTCAACTCAAGAAATATCCCAGCAATTTTACTTTTGGATAAAATCGGAGTTAAAAACTTTATAGCTTTGATGAGTGAGTGGGGATACACAACTATGAATAATCCAAACGGATATGGACTTTCTCTTGCAGTTGGAGGTGGAGAAATAAAACTTTTGGAACATGCACAGGCCTATGGAGTCTTTGCAAATAATGGTGTTCTGACTCAAAACGTATCGATAAGTAAGATTGTCGATAAAAGCGGTCAGGTTATTTATTCATCTCAAGTACAATCTGAAACTGTGGCTGATCCCCGTGGGATATTTCTTGTCAATGATATTTTAAACGCCACGAATTCTGGGCCAGGCTATTCATTTGATGGCCGCGACGTATCAGGGAAAACAGGAACCTCAGAGGATCAAAAAGAAACACTATATATTGCTTACTCACCTGAATTTGTTGTTGCGGGAATTCTAGTCAACAATGACAATTCAACCATGAAATATGGTGCGACAGGATTTACCTCAGTAAGACCTTGGGTAGGGGAGTATCTAAAGGAAATTGGGAACTCCTTCCCGCCTACATCCTTTCCCATACCTCTCGGCTTGAGGTTTAAAGAGGATGGAAATATTATAATCAACGGAATTAGTGATGAAAGAAACGATCGATTTTTTAGTGTCAATTATCAAATCAATAAATTTTTCCTCCAAGATTAGTTATGCTTTCTCATTCTGATATAATGACATGATTATAGAGTAATTATAAGGTGGTTATAGACTATCCAGTAAATAACTTTGTTCGAGATGAATATGGGAGACCTTCTGGGATCGCTGCTATAAATAAACCGGCAGGTGTTACTTCTCATGATTTAGTCGATAAAATACGGAAGGAATTAGGGACAAAAAAAGTAGGACATGCTGGAGCATTGGACGTTTTCGCCGAAGGAGTCATGATATATTTGATTGGAAAAGCCACAAAGCTCTCAGAGAAGCTCATGCACCTAGATAAGGAATATGTGACAACTGTTATTCTAGGAGTTGCTACTGATACGCAGGATAGAGAAGGGAAGGTTACCGAAATTAAAACCGGATACAAAATAAAAGACATAAGTAATATTAGAAAAACCTTAAAAGGATTTGTGGGAGAGTACATGCAGTATGTATCAGTATATAGTTCTGTTAAGGTTGGAGGTAGGAAGCTTAGGGTTTTAATGAGAGACGATAATTTTGATAAGCAAATCCGTTTTGATACAAATGCCAAGAAACAACTAGTACTAATACCTAAAGACTGAAATAGCTACTCACAAGAATTAGATGAAACCAAAGTACTTTTAGATAGCATGTCATTTGCAGGTATTGGTGCTACTTCATTTAAATCAAGAATTGATTATAAAATTGGCAACCTGGAAAAAAGATTATTGACTGATAGCTTAATGG
>CAYVIR010000053.1:5058-6351 GCA_964451645.1 uncultured Candidatus Saccharibacteria bacterium
AATTATAGACATTCCTGCAAAATTGATAACGATATATGAGTTAGAATTAATAGAAAAAGGTGATATACAAATCAGTGAGATGGGTAGTTTTGCAACAAAGTTAAAAAATATACCTTCTACTCAAACTTTCCCATACATCCGAATTAAGGTCAGGAGTTCGAAAGGTACTTATATAAGGCAATTGGCCGAAGACATCGGAGATAAAATAGCAATGCCAGCAATGCTGTTAAATCTTACGAGGACCAAGGTAGGAGAAATATCTCTAGATGATTGCATAGATCCTGACAGTCTATTGTAAGTCCTTGGACTCATAATAAATAGGAATCTTGAAATAATGGTTATAATCAGTACTCTTTACTACTCCTGATGGATTAAGCGGACTAAGAGTAGGAATAGGAGTATTCATAACCAACGAATTATATTCTTCCTCTATTTTGGGATTTTGGAAGAAAACAAAGGGAGTTCCTTTGAGTGATTCTCCATATACAACTAAATCCACTCTCTTTGAAGATCCATCCAATAAGATAATTGTATCGCCCTCATTATTTAAAGATATAGTCTTAGGATACACTTTCAGGCTTTCTTTTGACTTAAGGATGCCTTCTTGGAGCATGAAGGTTTTCTGGCTTTTATCCACAAATTTGTACCCACTTAAATTCACATCATTGTCAGAAATATTTTGAATCTCTATCCACTCTTCTCCTGACTCTGGATTCGGCATAAGTGACGTTATCGCTATGAGCGAGATAGTCTCTGCCGTGGAGTAGGTTACAGTGGGAGAAATATTTGTGGGTAATACGTCTGCTCCTTGATCACATGTTGTATTCTTTAGACCAAGAGTGTGCGAAGTTACATTTTGTTTAATTAACCCGCAATTACCGATAAGCCTTTCAAAACTTTTTCCTTCACTTGAATTCTCATAGGTAAATATCGACTTCTGAGTATTGTCTAACTTTTGTAACAGTAATTCCCCACCGGCATTTGACAAGCTAAAGTCTGATCTTATAAAACTCGATTGAGTTTGGAAGGTGGAAAGAAATGACTGTTCATTTTTAACAATAATAAGGAATTCACCAGGCCTTACAGTGAAGGAAGGCAATTGCGTTCCTTGGAGAGTCCAATTTTCAACATTCTGGTCAGTATTAGAAACATTTTCTATTTCTATCCATTCCAGTAAAGTATCGTCTCCTACAGGGTTGGCCAGAATCTCCGAAATTATCAGTGAAGAGTCCTCTAATAGTGCTCTTACCCTAGGAAGTATGAAAACAGAGGATATTATAACAGCAAGAAAGA
>CAYVIR010000054.1:0-6279 GCA_964451645.1 uncultured Candidatus Saccharibacteria bacterium
TTAATTGAACAGAATGTGGCAAACCAGTAGTCATGTCTCTTCCCCTTACGTGTTTTTCCAAAGGTTTATCCATCAGTCGCGCACTTCCAATATCAATCTTTATCTGTTCAGCCATTTGTTCTCCAATAGCAAGATTATACTTCTTTCTTATATTATTAATAATAGAATCGTTTATGGCATCGCCGGCAACCCTCTTCGATTCATAGGTAACAATACCATTCATAGAAATGACGGCAATCTCTGAAGTTCCACCCCCCATATTTACAATCATATTCCCTGCGGAAGAACTTACTGGTAATTCAGCCCCAATTGCGGCAGCGATAGGCTCTGGTATTAAATAGACCTTCCCTGCCCCCGCTGTGACTGCCGCCTCAATCACCGCTCTCTGCTCTACAGATGTAATGCCAGCCGGCACACTAATCATGACCTCCGGCTTGAAAAATCTGGTACTACCTATGGCCTGATTCAATAGAGAGGAAATCATTGCCTCCGTAAGTTTATAGCTAGCAATGACCCCCTGTTTTAAAGGTCTCTTTGCTATTATATTGCCAGGGACTCTCCCTAACATGTTTTTCGCATTTTTCCCCACTGCGAGGACTCTTTTAGAGTCCATATCAATAGCTACCACAGTTGGTTCATTCAGTATAATGCCCTTCCCTTGTATGGCAACCAATGAATTAGCAGTACCTAAATCTATTGCTATTTTTTTGCCGGTCATAGTGTAATTGTATCGTGATTAAACAGTTGGTATACTTAGAATCTTTCTTATTAGTAATTATAGAAGCGAACATGACAAAGAAGCAAACAAGAATGAAGAAATACTTAACAAGTATCCTAATTTTATTCATAATAGCAATATTTTTAGTTGTTACAGTTGTTGCAATAATTTTCACGCAGGGAGGGAAAATCACCAAGGACGGGATAATAAATACCGGAAGTATAAAATTAGAGATAAGTCCAGAGAATCTTGACGTAAATATTTATCTTGACGATAAGAAGGTAGAACCGAAAAGTCACTATATTAATAGTATCGAACCAGGTGAACATTCTCTTAGAGTTGAGGGCACAAGTTTTCATGCATGGGAAAAGAAAATTACAATTAGAGAATCTCTTGTTTCAAATATTGAAGTTAAGCTTTTTCCTCTTGAGGCTGAATTGCTACAGCTTACTAAAACAGACATCGATAAAGTATTTTTCTCGAAAGATGGTAGCTATGCTTATTACCTAGTCACCAATACAGCTCTGCAACCTCAAGACAGAGGCTTCTGGAAACTTCGATTAGAAGATCAGGATATCTTTTTTAGAAGAACTACTGTTCCTGAAAAGATAGCTGATATTAATTCCGAAATATCTAATATTCTTTCGGAGAATGACTTTTCGGTCAACTCTGACAGCAATAATAAACAACTGCTTATTTCTACGAAGGACCAGCAGAGACAATATCTGATTGATCTTGGACAAAACTCTACGGACATAGTCATTTCAGATCTGACAGAATTGTTAGGGTTCACACCTAGCTATGTGAATTGGTTTAATAATAACAACTCCCTTATTGTAGCAAATGATGAAATTGTATTTGAGTACAATCTTATAAACCATGAAAAGACTATAATAGACTACACTACGGAACAACCCATATTTACGAGTAATTCCACTATTGTTTACATCTATTCTCCTTCAGATCACATACTTTCTACCTACCAGAATAAACAAATAAAAAGAGACGACACATTAAGTGCTCTTCTTCCCTCAAATATCGAAAAGATATGGGTATCTCAAGATTCTAACTCTCTGGTAGTTAGTACCGATAGCACTTTTCATCTACTCGATATAGCAACAAAGCAGATAATCACTTTAGTAAAAGATGCAGAATTATTAGAGATGAGTTTCAATGGACGAACAATACTGTTTGATTCTAATGGTGAAATATCTACAGTAACGATCGATAAAATAATTGCCGATAATAAAGTCTCCTCTAAAATTAACCCTATAAATATTAGCAAAGATATTACCCCCAGATTTATCAACAATGCGAATCTAATTGCATACAATAATAAGCCGGTGGGGAAATTACAGGTTTCGGAAGACGATGGAAGCAATATAATAGACGTACTTGATAATTCGCAAATAATTAACGGTTACTTTCATTTCCAAAAAAGTGGAACAAGTCTCGTGGCACTTTTAGAGGAGGACAATGAGGGAAATGTGCTTAAAAATAATCTATACAAGCTTAGTTTGAATAAAGGGGGATTGCCATTCCAACTATAAATGCTGGTATAATGCATAAATAATTAACACTTTAGTTTCGATGTTGCTGTAGCTCAATGGATAGAGCAGATCCGTCCTAAGGATAAGGTTGGGGGTTCAACTCCCTCCAGCAACAATTAAGTTATGAAATATCTAATAATTCATGGAATACAAGGGCAGGCCGGAATCCATTGGCAAGGATGGTTGAGTGACAATCTCTCCAAAAATGGCCATGAAGTTATAATGAAAAGCTATCCTGATGCCGATTGTCCAGTCAGAGAGAAATGGCTTGAAACTACTAAGAACTTCCTATCTAATATACTGCTACAGAACTTAATAATTGTTACTCATTCGCTTGGGGCAGTTACTGCTATGGATTTTATTGAAGGTTTAAATTGACCAATCCGAGGTCTTGTTACGATAGCGGGCTTCTATCGAGATTATGGAGCAGAGTTGAACAGTTATTTCCTCCGATCGAAAGATATTGACATAAACAGAGTGCGAGGAAATATAAAGAAATCAGTAGTCATCTTCGGTGATGATGATCCCTATGTGCCACAAGAAGAATTGAAAGCATTAGCTGAAGGACTGCAAACTGAATCAGTAATAATACATAAAGGAGGACACCTCAATACAGATAGTGGATATAAAGAATTCCCTTTAGTACTACAAAAGTGCCTGGAACTTGCTCAAGAACCTAATTTCCCATAAATTCCTGTCATACTATCGTTATGCACTTTATACTCAAAAACTTCTTGAGTTCCAAACCAAAGTAATATCTCTGCTTCAGCCTCAGCCACCTCACCACTTGCATGGACGAGATTATAGAGCGGCCTCTTATGTTTATTAGCAAGCTCGATGTTGTCGAGGCCAAAGTCTCCTCTGATTGTCCCCGGTAAGGCCTTTGCCGGGATAGTGTCTCCTACAAGCTTACGGATAATACCAACGGCCCCTGGCCCTTGAAATACTATTGCCAAAACTGGGCCATGAGTTAAATAGTCTACATTCCATTGTTTAACGAGTTTACCTATTTCAATGGGATCGTCTGTTCCTAATTCCTTCTTCGGATCAATCTCTTTAATGAAATAATCTTTCAGAGTTCTCTCCCCTACTTTTCGAAACCAATCTTCCGTAGTGGGATAATGTCCTTTTCCCATATCCTCTGTGCTTTGCAAAAACTCCATTGCAACAATTTTGAGCCCAATTTGCTCAAATCTATTTATGATCTTTCCTATAAGCCCTCTGCTTACCGCATCATGTTTTATAACCACCAATGATTTTTCCATAATCAAACAACTAAAATGAATCAGAATAATCTGTCCTTGTATAATCTCCAAGATATTTGTAGGATTTCCCAAACCAATGTTCGATTTCTCTCTTCGCTTCGTCCACACTATCTGACCTATGGATTAATGTCCGAAATACTATTCTTCCAGATTTTACAGCAAATTGAGGACTATCAAAACCAAAGTCGGACCTTATAGATCCCAAATCAGCAGTAGTGGGATTTGTTTTCCCTACAATTTTCTCCACTACACTCACCGCATGATTCCCTTCCCATACCGATAATATTACGGGACCTTCGACAAGATATCTAATTAACGCTCGATAAACCTCTCGACCAATTTTGAGTGGATCTACTGTTCCCAGATCTTCCATTATGGATTTTACATCAGAACCATAATTTGATAAGGTCTTCTCACCCATCTTAGTCATCCATTCCTCTGTACCAGGGTAATTTCCCTTAGCCTGAGTTTCAGTTGCAATTATCATTCGACATGCTACAAGTTTCAAGCCTACTCTCTCAAGCCTGTGGAAAACCTCTCCGACAAGTCCACGTTTGACACCATCGGGCTTTATCATTAAGAATGTTTTTTCAATATTTGGATAGCTATTCATCTTTATATTAAATTAAAATTCTTTAAGGCTTCAACTACTTCCTGCTTTACTTCTTCTATTGGACCATTCCCGTTTACTACACTCCAGTTAGTCCATACGTTATTCTTAGACATATTTAAGAATGCCTTCCGCAGCCTATGTTGTTTTGCAATATTTCTTTCGAAAATATCGAGCCCTTCATCATGTCCTTCCTCATCCATCTTCCGCTGCATAGCAATATCAGGGTCCACGTCGATGAATATAATCAGATCTGGTTTAGGAAGAGCTAATTTCAATGCCAAATCTTCTGCATCTTGAAGAGTCATCACACCTCCAAGCTCGCATTGATATGCAAGAGTTGTAGTAAAATATCCATCACTTATAAAGTAATTACTGTGAGAACCGATCGCGTTTATGATCTTTTCTTTCCATAATAACTGATCCAACATGAATGCTAAGAACCAAGCCTGATCATTCATATAGTACTCCTCATGTAAAGCCGGATGGATAAGGTGTTTGTAGATCTTTCCTTCGTGGTCCGGGAAGTCGGTCGTCACTATTTGAAGATTCTTGTCGGAGAGAAACCTTACTAATTCGGTCCTTTGCCGTCCTTTTCCTGCACCGTCTATACCTTCTATAACGATAAACATAAATGTATTCTAATTTGACTCATTTTATCAGATAATCCGTTTTCAAAACAGAGTCAACCAACGAACAAGTTACCCACAATAATCATTGTGCTCTCGCCTTTCCACAGGAAAAAGAATGGGGGACGCCTGTCCCTGCGAGATACCTATTTGTTATTAAACATCTCTCTTTTGATCCGATAGCTGTCTTTAAATACTTTAATTTCTACGGCACCCTCGATATCACTTCGAAATATCTCTAACCCTCTTTGTTGCATTTTATTAATTACCGAGGGATGCGGATGTCTATAGGGATTATCCAATCCCGCAGATATCAAGGCCACTTCAGGAGTCAACGCATCCAGAACTTTTTCGGAAGTACTATTTATACTCCCATGGTGACTAACTTTCATAACCTCAACATCTAAAATTCCTTTGCCAATCATCTCTTGTTCGATATTTGCTGGTAAATCACCAGCAAAATACATATCAAAACTTCCGTAAGTTAAGATGAATGCTACAGAGAAATCGTTAGCATTTACTGCCTCCTTAAAATTATTTTCTCTAGGCCACAAAACATCTAAAGAAAGACAACAACCAATCTTCACCCTATCCCCTTTTTTTAATAGGATTGTATTTATTTGTTCATTCTCCACTTTATCCATAAGCTTCTCAAAAGTATTCGAGTCCTTTGAAAGACCATTATAGGCGAAGGATTCTACATCATAATGACCTAGAACCTCTACCAAACCTGCAATATGATCTGAGTCCCCATGGGAGGAGATCATCAAGTCAATTTTTCTTTTCCAATAAGGGAGCCCACTTGCAAGCTCTTCTAGGACTCTATCATCCGGGCCACCATCAATTAGAATCAGCTTCCCATCATTTGTCGTTATAAGAAAGGAATCCCCTTGCCCTACATTTAACATCTTTATTCGAGCTTCTTGGGAAGTGCGATCCTGAATAAAATTCGTATAAATTATTATTATGGCACTCAAAATGACTGACAAGATTTTAAACATGGCCTTTATAAGCTCTATAACTCACCTCAAAAAGAAAATACAAGAACAAAATATACAGAAATGGGGAATATTCCCTCCCAAGCTCTAAAGTGATATTTGCATATGGGAGAGAAGTAGCGAAATTTATGACTTTTATAAGCAATTCGACAATACCCCACACCAATAGGCCCAGAAGTTCTCCTAAGCTTTGATTAAACCCAGTGATAAGAATCCATGCAAAACCAAGAATAGTTACCAGTGGCACTATGGGAGCTACCAGAATATTGACAAAAAGGCCATATACAGGGATTGTTCCGAAACTGGCATAGCTTATAGGAAAAGTGGCCAATAAGGCTGTGATTGAAGATGTAAATTCATCTAAAATACCTTGAGGTACCACCCTCTTGAACATTTTCGTGCAGGGTTCGCTACCCAATACTAGTCCAGCAGTTGCCACAAAAGACAGTTGGAAACTTAATGACTGATATATATGGGGATTCAAGACATGGAATAACATTGCTACCAGA
>CAYVIR010000055.1:0-6262 GCA_964451645.1 uncultured Candidatus Saccharibacteria bacterium
ACACCTGATTATTCTAATCTTTCAAATTACCTCTACGATGAGGTAGAGTGGGATCTTGCAATCGATATATTTAAAAGTATTCTCACCGAACTTAAGCTTCCGTCCTCGATAAGAGAAGGTCGAGCTGAATTTTTCGGCCCCAAAATAACAATAGAAGTGAAAGATAAATTTTCCAGAACATGGCAAATTGGACAAATAACTTTAGATCCTTCATTACCTAAACACTTTAAAATCGGGAGAGATGAAAAAGAGAGCAAAGAGAAGATCTTCTTCCTTCATACAGAGGTTTTCAGTAGTTTGGAGAGAGTTATTGACTTAATTTTAGAGAACGGGGAAGGAGAACTCCCTCTATGGCTTAGTCCTCACCAAGTAGAGATCATACCACTAGAGAATAAATATTTGCATATTGCAACCAAGATATTCCGAGAATTGAAGGCAGAAGGCATTCCAACACTTTTGGATGATTCTATAGCCCCTGCGGAGGGGAAAATAACTTCCGCTCTAGCAAAGCATGTACCTTACATTATAATAATAGGAGAAAAGGAGGCAAATACGGATGCTATTTCTGTAAAGACATCTTCGGGCCAAGACTTGGGACTGATGCGAGTTGGAGAATTTACCCAAAAGATAAAGACCGAACTGAGGAAGGAGCTTGAAGAATAATCCCAACCATTCCCTTAGGATAAGTTGAAATAACGACGCTGTTCTGTTAATATCATATATTGTTATTACGTGGTCTTTTACACGTTTTGAGTGTATGGATATTAGTAACATATAGCTAAATTTATAATTAGTCCAAATCAATAAACAATACTTTCCAAGAGAGAAAGATAAGTTAATAGAGAAATATGCGAGGAATGCGGGAATAATTAGTCCCGAGCTATTGGTGATAGACGATGAAGGAAATAGTCTCGGTATCATCCCTCTCCACAAGGCTCTAGAGTTAGCACAGGAGAAAGAACTAGACCTGATCGAAGTCTCGAGTAAGTCCAATCCTCCAGTTGCAAAAATTATGTCCTGGTCAAAATTTAAGTATCAGCAGGAAAAAAAGCTCAAAGAGAATAACAGTAAAGGAACAGAGATAAAAGAAATGTGGTTCAAATCATTTATTGGAGAAGGAGACCTAACTCATAAATTAAAAAAAGTGGAAAGTTTCCTAGCAAAGAGGCACCCGGTTAAAATTACTATTAAAGCGAAAGGTAGAGTTGGACGGGAGCAACTTCAAGCGGTACTTAGCAATATTCTAGCGAAGCTCGAAGGTAAAATTGAATATGATCAGTCACAAAAATTCTTTGGTAGAGATCTTTCACTCATAGTAAGACCAATTAAAATAGTTAAAAATAATGAAAAACAAACAGAAAACACATAAGGCGACAGCTAAAAGATTCAAGGTTACCCGAAAAGGGAAAGTGATGCATAACCATCAAGGAGACAATGCCCACTTAAAAGCAAATAAGAGCTCAAAACAAAAGGTGCGACAAAATGGGGTAGGGATCTTATCAAGTAAAAAGGAATCAAAAAAAATTATAAGTCTATTATCCTAAACAAATGAGAGTAAAAAGAGGACAAGCTAAAAAACAAAAACATAAGAGAATATTAAATAGCACAAAGGGGTATAGGTTGTCATATTCTAAGCTTTATAGACGTGCAAGAGAAGCCGTCCTACATGCAGGACAATATTCTTTCGCCCACAGGAGAAAAAGAGGTAATGATTTTCGGAGATTGTGGATTCAAAGGATAAATGCGTCTTTAAGCCAACATGATATGAAATATAACCAATTTATTTCTCAATTAAGCAAGAACAACATCCTAATAAATAGAAAAATGTTATCGGAGATCGGATTACATCACCAAGAAGTGTTCGCTGAAATAGTAAAAACAGTAAAAAAATAAGACTCAAATATGAGTTCCAATAAACCTGACCTACAAAAAGCTCTTTTAGAGCTTAAAGATTTACTTGCCGATGCAAAGCGAGCTTTAGACAATACCACCTCCATCGAAGAAAATGAACATTCTAGAATTAGACTTTTAGGCAGAAAATCGCCTTTGGTCTTACTACTACGGGATCTAAAAAATTATTCTGATGAAGATCGGCGTACACTCGGCTCAGAGGCAAATAAAGCAAAAGTAGAAATCGAATCCCTGCTAGATCATAATAGACAGTCACTTCTAAAACAGAAACACTCAAAATACAGCGAGTCTGAAAAAATTGACGTCACAATCCCAGTATATACTCCTCAAGTAGGCCATATACATCCGGTAACACAAATGCTATGGAAAACAGAAGATATATTTCAGAAAATGGGGTTTGATATAGCTTATCCATATGAAGTTGACGATGATTATCATAATTTTTCATCTTTAAACCTTCCCGAAGGGCATCCCGCCAGAGATAGCTGGGACACATTTTGGACAAAAGATGGCCATATTGCAATTACTCATACATCATCCATGCAGAACCGGGTTCTCCGTTCTAATACGCCTCCGATTAAGGTCGTGGTACCTGGAAGATGTTTTAGAAATGAAGCTACTGATGCCAGACATGAACATACCTTCTTTCAAGTTGAAGGCGTCTACGTAGATAAAGGAATTAGCCTAAATCACCTACTAGGGACCTTAAAGACTTTCTTTACAGAGTTTTTTGAAAAGGAAATTGAAGTAAAATTCACACCAGATTTTTTTCCGTTTGTAGAACCCGGAGGTATGATGTCTCTAACTTGTATCTTATGTGAAGGAAAAGGTTGTAACGTATGCAAACAGACGGGTTGGTTGGAGGTTTTGGGTTGCGGCATGATACATCCGAAAGTACTTCAAGAAGGAGGCATCGATCCCGATGTATATTCAGGTTTTGCCTGGGGGTTTGGATTAGAGAGACTGGTAATGCTCAAATACAATATAGAAGACATCCGTCATTTCAATAGTGGGAAACTTGAGTTCCTGAGACAATTCTAACTTTTTTAAATGAACGATGCTGATCTCACATAAATGGCTAGAAAAATACTTACCTGACCTTAATCGTTTTGCAAAGGAGCAAATCGCTGAAGCCCTCACAGAGAGTCTGGCAGAAGTAGAACAGATAATGCCAGTACGTCAGGAAATTTCAAATATATTTGTGGCTGAAGTAATTTCTGTAAACAAACATGAGAATAGCGACAAACTAAAACTTTGTCAGGTTACTACCGACGGTGAGAATAGAATCCAAGTCATATGTGGAGCAAGTAATGTGAGAGAGAAGGCTAAAGTTGCTTTATGCTTACCTGGAGGGCAAGTATACACAGACAATATAGGTACCGTCATGACCATAGAGGTGGCAGTTATCCGAGGGGTTGAATCTCACGGGATGCTCTGTTCTGCCAGAGAATTAGGCATATCAGAGGACCATTCAGGGATTCTTCTGCTAGAAGATGACATAGAACTGGGGACAGATATTGCTAATTTAGCAAAGGACTTCGTCTATGAAATCGAGAATAAGTCGTTATCACATAGAGGTGATTGCTTCTCACATAAGGGTATAGCACAAGAGCTTTCAGCCATCCTTGATATACCAATATTAATTCAGGAAGAAGCGTTTGATAATTTTATACCTACAACTGAAAGAAAAAAATTATCCATTGAGGTCAATTTATCGAGCGAGTTATGTCCTAGATTTAGTGCCGTGGTCATAGATAATTTAAATATTGCTCCTTCGCCACTTTGGATGCAATGTAGACTAAATTCTATCGGAAGTAGAAGCATAAACAATGTAGTTGATATTACAAACTACATTATGTTCGATATCGGACAGCCTCTCCACGCATACGATTACAATAAACTTGAGAATACAATCCTGACTGTAAGAAAAGCGAAATCTGGGGAAAAAGCCATCACTCTTGACGGTATAACTAGACAGTTAGACAGAGAAATAATGGTCGTCGCAGATGGAAGAAAGACAGAAGATATTGCAGGCATCATGGGAGGTAAAGGGAGCCAAGTAGATGAAAGCACAACGACCGTAGTCTTAGAAGCTGCAAACTGGGAAATGTATAACATACGACGTGCTTCAAGACATCTCGGCCTCCGAACTGAGGCAAGCACGAGATTTGAAAAGGGTCTGGATCCCAACATGACAACTTCAGCTCTAAAAGCTTCTCTTACGCTTCTAAGTGACCTGGGGAAGGGGGAGTTAGCGACAGAGCTTTTTGATCACTATCCGCAACAATCATTTAAAACCACGATAAATATAGATTTTAACCAAGTAAACCGAGCTCTTAACTTAAACCTTTCTAAACACGAAGTAATTTCTCTGCTAGGACGACTTAAAATCGTCCCCATAGAGGATGACCCAACATCAGGGTCTAATCCAAATCAAGAATCACAAAACATAATTAGCTTTTCCATTCCTACATTCAGAAGAGACCTGGCCATTAAAGAAGATTTGATTGAGGAGGTTGCAAGAATATATGGTTTTAAAAATATTGTCCAAAAAATTCCAAATAGGGATATTACCCCAGCAAAAAGTTTTCCTCTTGGTATACTGATGCGGGCCATTACTAAGTCGTTCACAGATCTTGGGCTAGATGAAGTCAAGACCTACAGCTTTATAGGTGCAAATGATTATAAGAAATCTAATCTTGACATCTACTCTTGTTTAGAAATAGCCAATCCTATAACTCCGGATTTTAGTTATTTTAGAAACTCTCTAATTCCAAGTCTTTTAGGAGTCGCAAAACAAAATACAAACAACTTCAACGAATTTGGAATTTTTGAAATAGGTAGAACCGTAAATAGGGAGAAAGGTGCTGAGGAACTACATAAACAACCTTGGACTCTTGGCTTACTTATTAAATATGATACACAGGCTAAGGAAACTTTCTTTAAAACTAAAGGTTATATTGAATTCCTGAAGGAGAAACTTAACTTTCCTCTGACCTTTGAGCAAGGGATACTAAACCCTTTGTATAGCAGTCTGTTCCATCCGTTTCAAAGTGCGACTATAAAAAATAACAAAGAAGTGATTGGGACGATGGGGGTTATTGATAGAGCAGTGGCATACAATTATGAACTTCCTGAGAACACCTGTGTTGTTGAAATATACCTGGATAGTCTTCTAGAGAATATAGGTCACAACCCAGATTATTCCACCCTAGGTGATTACCCCGAGATGAAAAGGGATATTAGCCTTTGGCTGAGGCAGGAAGTAACTTATGCCGATATTATTAAGAAAATAAAGAGTTTAGAAATATCACTACTGAGAGATATTCACTGTAAAGATATATATAGAGCAGAAGAAGGAAATAGCATTACTTTAAGTCTTACTTTTCGGAGTGATGAAAAAACTCTAACGGACGAAGAAATTGCAAAATTGATGAACTTCATATCAAACGAACTAACCTCCAGTCTCAACGTCATAATTCGATCATAAGGTAACTAGTTTCTCTTTTAATATTTATACTACCTTCATATTTCAATTATAATGAAGGATATAGTGAAAGGAGTAGAAATTAATATGCGGATTTGTAGAAGACCTCAAACAGTACAAAGATCAGATTGCTGTAAAGAAGTTTTTAATTAATAAAATTTGTTTTATATTTTCCTGTTGTATACTAAATATAGCCATATTTAATTATTCATTTATTGAGCATATTAAAACTGAAGCGGAAAAAAATATCAGAGATAATAACCGAGAAGGTTGTCTTGAAAGTAGCAGTACCTATAAATAATGAGAAGAGTGCACTGGCTGCTGAACAGATGTTCCAATCAATTCATGGAATACTAAAAGGAAATAAAAAATCTATTGAACACCTTAGTTTTGAGATCGTTGGCACCAGGAAGGGAATATATTTTCTTGTTATATGCAATAAAAGATATACAGACTTTATTCAGAACCAAATTTACGCACAGTACCCGACAGCCAATATCTCAGCTGTAGATGATTATGCATTTACTGTCGATAAGCTTGATCCAGGTCAATACTTTACTCATAGGGAGATCACACTTGAGAAAGGTTTTTATCTTCCCATCAAGACCTTTGCGAGTTTTGAAGTCGACCCTCTCGCCTCAATAACAGGGGCCATAGCTAAGCTTCCTGAAGACCATCAAGCTTGGATTCAGGTAGTTTTTCGTCCTATAAACAGCTCGTGGCAAACAATGGGAAAGAAATACGTTAATAGTCAGAAAAATAAAGTCGATTCTGAAGGCCATAAAGTTGGATTGGAGTCAGGTGACAGTGAAGAATTAAAGGAAATAGAAAGAAAAAATACTAAAGTAGGATTTCAATTTCTAA
>CAYVIR010000056.1:0-6241 GCA_964451645.1 uncultured Candidatus Saccharibacteria bacterium
TGAAGAGCCTCTTTGAAAGTTATCCTCGGGAATTTAATATTTTCTGGGGCTAAGACAATTTCCTTTCCTAAAGCTTTAAGTTCAGTAGAGTTAACTTCGGTTACTTTTTTCACTATAAATTTTACGGTTGATTCAAGCATATCCATGACATCGTCTACACTATCAATAAAACCCATTTCAAATTCAAACTGGGTAGCTTCTGTCAGGTGCCTACGAGTATTAGATTTTTCTGCACGAAAGCACTTCATCAACGCAAAGACCCTCTCATAAACCCCAACCATCATTTGCTTGTATAATTGGGCGCTTTGGGACAACTTCACTTCCTCATCAAAGTAATTTACTGTAAATAATTCAGTCCCGCCTTCAGAAGAAGCGCTGATGATATTTGGACCGAAAAATTCTGTGAACCCGTTCTTAGTTAAATATTCTCTATATGCACCCACCATAGTGGCCTGAATTTTAAACACCGCCCGAATCTTCTCGTTACGCAATGTTAGTGGCCTGTAATCCAAAATAGTATCAATATCAGCATTGAGTTCACGTTTATTATATTCAACAGGTAATGGATCATTTACTGCTGAAACTACTTCTATTTCTGAATTTATTATCTCAACTCCTAAATCAGTTTGATTAGATTCAGACACCACCCCTACAACCGTTACGATCGACCCTGGTTGCAACGATTTAATTTTTGTAATTTGATCAACACTTTCAAGTACGACTTGGATGTTCCCTCCCCTATCTCTCAGTACTAAAAACCCGATCTTCCCCAATAATCTTATGCTGTTAACCCACCCTCTCACCTCGACCTTCTCCCCGATCTTCTGTTTAGTCTCAGTTGATATTATTCTTTTCATTTAATTTTATTAAAAAATATTTATAATTAAATATATCAAAAATGACCCCAACAAACTTCATAAATTGAAATATGCAAGGGTCATTTCAGACGGTGCCACCTTATTTTGCCTTCTTTGATTAGAAGAAAGCACTTTGTTTAATATTACTTAATATTTATCACAAATTGTTCTGGATTTTCAGCTAATATCCAGATTTCTTAAAACAATGATATCTTAAATCCCCCATAACTTCAATATTGTCTGATTGGATCTCCGGAATAGAATCTTAATCTATACGGGTAAAGGGTAACAGGCTTTCGATTAGGTCCTTCTACATATCTAAAGACCCCTGACTCAACTATCGCCTCCCTTTCGTGTAAGAGATAATTCATAACCCCTCTTTCAACTTTAAGAGAAGTTACTAAACTTTGAATGTCCACGGTAAGCCCAGGATCTTTTATACTAATAGCACCTCTTGTATCTGTCCCTACAACCTCTCTTATCCCTTGGAAAGCAGTCATTGCAGAGTTATTGAAAGGGCGACTTCTAAGGAAGGGAAGTTCTACCGCATCTCTCCATGAGATTAAGTCCCTACTACATATTCCACAAATTGCATAGACTGCATTCTCCCCAATTCTATGCGCCATATCCCTCATAAATGACTGCTTGTAGTTTTCTCTACCCTGAAAGGTATCAAAAGCTTCATCTGCCGATTCAAAATATTGTCTTTGGGAATCTAGATACCTATTGGCTTCAATTATCCAGCCTGGCACAATTGTAGAGATACCCGGGACTTCAAAATCTAGAACCAAATTGTCATAATTAATGAAAACTGAGGTTAGGTTTCCAAGCTGCGAACAGTCACCTAAACCGCCGATATGTTTGAGTAAACTTTCAACAACATAATGACGGTTAATAGCGTGTGTAAAACCGGTCAGATCCCTAAGACGGGCGATTAGATCCGGACCTCCAAAATAACCTCCTCCAAAAAATTGATCCATTGTAAACCACAAAAATCAAAGCCGATTATAACAAATTTAAAAGATAACATTGTATAACCTACACCCAATCAGGTATATAGTACTTCTTCCCACTATATTTTTCAGGCAAATAAGATTGTTTAACTTTTTTTCCGGTTTCTTTCTCTACCTTCCATGGATATCTGATATGATCCTTCCCGTAACCAAAGTCCTTCATCAATCGCGTAGGAGCATTTCTTAAATGTAGGGGTATTTCTGCATTTCCTATTTCATTTAAATCGGCCATTGCAGAGTAAATCCCACTCGTACTGGCAATGGATTTAGGACAAGTGGCCAGATAAGCAGCTGTTTGGGAAAGTATAAGTTTTGACTCGGGCATGCCTATCATAGTAACGGCCTGCATACAATTAACCGCCAGTACCAAAGCCGTTGGCCTGGCATTGCCAATATCTTCACTTGCAAAAACTACCATTCTCCTTGCTATAAAGAGCGGATCCTCACCAGCTATAATCATGCGGGCCAGATAGTGCAAGGTGGCATTTGGGTCTCCCCCACGCATACTCTTTATGAAAGCCGAAATAGTATCATAATGACTATCGCCGGCTTTATCATAGTACAAAGTCATTTTCTGCAACGCATTTTCAACAGCTTTTTGATCAATCTTTTTAGATAATGATGTAGCAAATTCGATAGAATTAAATAATGCCCTCGCGTCTCCTTGTGCTTGGGTAATTAAATACTTCTCCGCCTCTTTTGTGAACTTATGATTTCGATACACGTTCTTTGCTCGATCTACTAATACTCCCAGGTCGGCATCCTCTAATTCGTTGAGTTTGAAAACTCGAGAGCGTGAAAGCAGAGGGGCATTAATATAGAAAGAAGGATTTTCGGTTGTTGCGCCAATAAGAGTAATTATCCCTTTTTCCACTGCATAAAGCAGACTGTCTTGCTGACTTTTATTAAATCTATGGAGTTCATCGATGAAGACTATAGTATCTTTAGCAAACATATCTCTTCTTTTATCTGCATTCTCAATAATTTGTCTCAAATCCTTGACACTCCCCCCTACGGCAGAAAAAGCGATAAACTCCGAGTTTGTTTTATCAGCAATGAGCTTAGAAAGAGTGGTTTTGCCTGTTCCCGGAGGCCCCCAAAAAATTATAGAAACTAGCCTACCGCTTTCTACAAGCAAAGTAAGTGGCCTACCTTTCCCTAATAAGTGCTTTTGTCCTACTACCTCCTTAAGTTCTTTTGGTCTTAATCTTTCTGCTAACGGGATGGTCATTATGACTTGATAAATGATTCTTTATATAGTATATACCTAGGCACAATGGAACAAGAACACTATCTGATAAAAATTACAGACAATTTTCCCAAAAGAGGCCACGAGTCAGTATATACTTTTCGAGGGACCTTACAGGACGAGTATGGCACAAACTTTCCGGTTTTGATCAAAAGTCCAGATGTGCCCGTCTCCAGTATTCCTGAGGGTTTCAACGCAGTTCAATATTATAACCATATTTGGCAACAACTCCAAAAGGCAGGAATAAACGTAGTGCCATGGCTGATTGAACATGAAAATGGAGTTATAGTGCCTGATATGGAATATGACAATTATCGTTTCTATGGAAAGTCCCGCTCATTAGCAATTAATAATAACCATTTAAATTTGCCTCCATTTTGCTACCAAGATTTTCTATTCTTGCTAGTATTCTCTGAAGAAACCGTTGAACTCAATAGACGGCTTTCTGAATTAGTATTTACTGCCACTGAAAATGGGATTGGGCTACCATACGATGATCCTGCTGAACTGATAATTCACCCAGACGGATATTTTGACCTTATAACTCTCGACCTTTCAAGGACAAAATTAGATATCACAATGGACGAAGCCTATAGTATTAATCAACTTGCAACAACAAGATTATATCGGCATTGGCAAGTTGTTTACGACTTTTATAGAGAGATCTTCGAGTATAACCCCTCTGTATTTGATCGCTAATCAATTATGTCTATGTTTGGGCGAGTTAATCAGCCCGCACTTTTTATACTTCAAGCCGGACCCGCAAGGACACAACTCATTTCTTTTAATTACTTTCTTCACCGATTGTGATTGCAACTTTTCTTCTTGATTTGTCCGGATATTTTTTATCGCTTTAGCCTTGAGTTCTTCAACAACATTTATCGGTTTCATTTCTCTATCACCTGTGTTGACGTCATTTATAGAGGATTGGTTTGTTTCTATCTCCTCTTCACGTCTTTGGGTCTTTACAGTACGAATTTTTAAAATACGCCTTGCAAATTGAGAATTAATACTATTGATAAATTGTTCAAAAAGTATAAATGCCTCATTCTTATATTCTACAAGCGGATCTCTCTGTGCATATCCCCTTAACCCTATTCCTTCTCTGAGGTCCCCCATGGCATCTAGGTGATCAGTCCATAATTGGTCCATTATCTGAAGGTTAACGATCTTATATATCTCGGGAAGTGATTCACCAAATTCTTGAAACTTTTTCTCGGCAAGGCGAATGATTACCTCCTTCAATGAACTTTTGACCCCATTTATACTTTTCTGTCGAAAGTCTTCCTTAAATATTTCCAAATCCTTTTTTGAGCTTTTCACACCTTTAATCTCCAGATAAGTCTTTACAAGCTCAGAATCAGTGGCCAGATCGGCGAAGTCATTTACCAACTTCGATTTATCAATGTTATCTTCTCTTTGCTCAACAAAGTGCTCATTCACAAGTACCTCGACTTCCTGCTCTAGTACTTCCGTAATTTTCTTCTTTATTAACTCCTGGTTTTCTTTACTTTTCTCCACATTATCTTTATCAAGGGCATCTGAAGTTAGTTTTAGTAGATTTAACCTTCGTAAATAGAAGATTTCCCTCTGTTGATTAATGACATTATCATAGTCCACTAATCGTTTACGGGTATCAAAATGTGCTCCCTCCATTTTCTTCTGTGCTGTCTCAATCGATCTTCCAATAATTCTGGACTCAATAGGCATATCCTCTGGGATTCGCGTTGCAGACATAAGTTTACTTACAACTTCTCCTCCCTGAATTCTCATAATCTCATCGTCTAGAGCAGTGAAAAATTGAGTTGCCCCAGGATCGCCTTGCCTCCCACCTCTGCCTCGAAGTTGATTATCTACTCTCCTAGCTTCATGTCTTTGCGTGCCTACTATAAATAGCCCTCCAAGTTCTCGTACTCCGTCTCCTAGAGGAATATCCGTTCCTCTTCCCGCCATATTTGTTGCAACTGTAACAGCGTCCTTATTTCCTGCTTTAGCCACAATCACCGCTTCTCTCTCATGGAACTTTGCATTTAAGACTTCGTGCTCAATTCCCTTCTTATCCAAGAGACCGGAAAGATATTCAGAGTCTTCAATAGAAGCAGTACCTATTAGAAGTGGCTGTCCGGTAGCATGAATATTTTCGATTTGTCCGACAACAGCATCGAACTTCGCTTTGCGATTTTTATACACTTTATCCACCATATCTTCTCTAATTATTTCCTTATTCGTAGGAATTTCAAATGAATCCAACCCATAGATTTTGTAGAACTCTTCTGCCTCAGTAAGGATAGTACCGGAGCCTCCAGAGAGAATTTTATAAAGTTTGAAGTAATTCTGGAATGTGATGGTCGCCATTGTCTTTGATTCCCTTTTAATTTCGACCGATTCCTTCGCTTCAATGGCCTGGTGTAAACCTTCGGAGTACCTTCGACCGGCAAGCACTCGACCTGTAAATTCATCCACAATTAAGACTTCATTGTCTTTAATAATGTAATCGTCGTTATTTTTATAGAGAACCTCAGCTTTCAAAGCATTATCCAAGTGATGTGCCAATCTATAGTCTTCCCAGAGATTATTCACTCCAATTAATTTTTCTACATGATCAACACCTTCATCCGTCAATGTAACCGAGCGAACCTTTTCATCGACATTGTAATGTTCATCTACCTTTAGTTTTCCCGCAATATTCGCAAATTGTTCATAAAGATCGTTTGAAGCCTCAGCTGGCGCAGATATAATGAGAGGTGTTCTTGCCTCATCAATAAGAATAGAGTCTGCTTCGTCAACTATACAAAAATATAGTTCCTTCTGGACCCTTTCCCCCAAATCAAACACCATATTGTCCCTTAAATAATCAAAACCCACTTCATTATTAGTGGCATATACCACGTCCTGTTCATAGGCCTCTTTCTTAGGGCATTCCAGAAGATTTACCCCTTTCATATCGCTCAATTTAGCTATATCTATTTTCTCTCGTTCCCTTACTGCTTCTTCTCCTTTTGCAGATTTAAGTTCCTCGTCAGAAATAAATTTATATGCAGCCTGTGGAGTAATTACTCCGACAGGTATACCTAAATCGGAATAAGCGTGGCCTGCATATTCGCCATCTCTTCTTGCTAGAT
>CAYVIR010000057.1:0-5566 GCA_964451645.1 uncultured Candidatus Saccharibacteria bacterium
AATGCGCTAAATTTCTTGAAATTCATAAGCGTGCATCTTATATATTGAGAGAAAGCTTTAATTTATTTTTTTGACGATTTTTCATATGATGGTATTAACATGATAAAAAATTTTGGATTAATAACTGTTCTTGCGGGGTTTATATTTAAATCCTCTTTTGCCATGGATCCTTTTGAATCTGGAGATATAGATTTGTGGAGATATATGCCCCGAGACCTTCAATTGAGTTAATTCCTCCTTCAATAAATGTATTTTGTATAAGATGCGAGTTGGATTGATTGACCTTGGTAAGATTCATCTGATTGATACTTTTTACGTAAGTGTTGCCGCCTATAGTCCCTAACCAAGGATGGTAAATAATAGGTGTGGGAGTGGGTGTCGGTGTGGAAGTTGGCGGCAATGATGTCGGAGAAGGTGTGACAAATATATTGGGAGTTGGGGTTGGGTTGGGTGTGGGAGTCGGAGTGGGAGTACTACTTCCACCCGCATAAACAAATGATAACGCTGACATAGACCACTGCATACTACTTCCTAATCCATATTGACCGGTTACAGGTTCTACATTTCGTGATTGAGTTTGGAAACATATATATTCATGATCCTCGGGTATATTCATTCCGGTGAAATGGATGGTGTCCCACTCATTATCTGAATTTGCGTTAAAGAGATCGTTAAAATTAAACTCGCTACCCGGTAATGTATTTAGTCCATTATTTGGCACGCTTGGAGGCTTATTTAATGCATTCCTTATAGATTGGGGATCTCCTGTGCCGGTTTTATACCAAAAAGCATTAGGTCTGTATTCTTTGGGAGGTATTTCAACTCTCTTTTTGGTTCCCGACATGAAAGCATAGTATTCAACATTTCTCAATGAATCCGGATCGGGAGGAAAACTGTGGCAGACCACATCACTCCACTCTCCCCATTTTGCATTGGGATCATTGCCGATATCGTTTATCCATGTTCCGTCAAAACCACACTTAATTTCAATATGACGTTGTTCAGCCATTGAGGGATCAGAATATACGATAATTATTCCAGCTCCAAAGAGTTCGGTAGTAGAAGCAGATACAGTCTTGCTTACTACAAAGGTGTTATCTCCGTTTCTTATCCCTGTAGAGTTTATATATGGCTGAAGGTCCACAATATATCCGGAATAGGTATTGTTGGCTGTAAGTAATCGTGCTGGTCCAAAGCGGCCGTCACCTGTGGCAGTTAAACTCTGGACAGCCCCTGAATTTATTTTGAGGTTAATTGAGGCATCAATGGAGTCCTTCTTAATTGTCCAGTAAAGATATGCCTTTTGCGGATTCCCTGGAACGTTATTTATATTGAAACTTCCGCTATAGGTAGAGCCGCTTTTCTTATCGATAAGCCCTACCCCCCCGACTTTTATCCCGAATTTGCCGACCAACTCTTGCGAGTATTCACAAGTTAAGTTCCCTCCTCCATCGACTTCATCTAAAGGAGATATTGCCTTGCCCCTTTGCGGAAAGTAAATAAGAACCAGGAAGAGAGGTAATAATACTATGGCTACTTTTAAAAGAAATTTCCGCCTATTCACTCGAATTTATATTATGATAATAAAATTTAGACTAGTTTATTAAATATTGCAACTTGATTAACAATGAAGAAAATCCTTGATAAATATTTGAGTAATTAATAGAATTAAGAAGATTTATAAATCAAACTGACCCATAATGAAACTGCCTGAGTTTTTTGGTCTCGATATTGGAAATCACTCTCTTAAAGCTGCACAAGTAAAGTATATCGGGACGGAGTCTGCCGAACTGCTCAAAATTGCAAAGCATGATATTGCAGAAGGAGTAATAAACTCTTCCGATTTGGATATCTTGGCGGATGAAATTAAAAAGCTTAAAGATACTTCAGAAATTGCCACAAAAAAAGTAGTTATTGCTCTACCTGAATCCTCTATATTTAGTCGACTTATCCTTTTACCTGAAGTCGATGATTCTAAGTTGGAACAATCAATCTATTTCGAAGCCAAACAATACCTCCCAGTGGCCATTGAAGATGTGCAGATCGATTGGATACCTATATCCAAAAGTGAGAGTGAAGGGAAAAAGTTTATCCAGTTACTCTTAGTTGCTGCTCCAAAGAAAATTGTAAGTAGATATTTAGAGCTTATGGACCTATCCGGGCTGGAAGTAATCGCCATCGAAACAGAGACAGTAGCCACAGCAAGAACATATACCTACAATAACAGCTTCACTGAGAGCGTGTTAATTATGGACTTTGGTGCGACAAATACAGATTTGTCAGTTGTAAAAGGGAAAAGTGTCATATTCTCCCAAAGCATAGGTACTGGTTCGGACGTTCTTACGCGTGCTTTGGCATCAGAGTTTAACCTTGACCTCCTGCAGGCTGAGCAATACAAGAGAACCTATGGCCTCCTTCAAGATCAGGCTGAAGGTAAAATCGCACAAGCTTTAAGACCTATGATGACTATAATCTCCAATGAGATAAATAAAACGATTAATTACTTTAGAGAGCATCTTCGTGAAAATACTCCGACACAAATGTTTATTGTTGGAGATGGAGCGAATTTGCCGGGTTTAGCTGAACACTTAAGTGAGGTGATTGGAATCCCTTCCAAGGTAAATGATCCCGTATTGGGGTTGAGTATGAGCAAAAAACTTAGTGAAGAGGTCGGTCAAATATCCTCTATCGGCTTTTCTGTTGCTTTAGGCTTAGCTTTAAAATCCGAGTAATGCCACAAACCTTTAACTTCAACCTCCTTCCAAAGAAATCTAAAGATCTCATAGAGAAAGAGAGGAAACGTGATAGTTATAGCCTATACTATTCTTTCCTTATATTATTCGGGGTAGTAATCTGGATAGGATTGGTACTCTTTAATAGCTTTATTGTAGATAAATCTCGCAAAGAATGGCTTGAGATAAACGAAGGGAAGGAGAATAAAATTAGTAGTGATTACATTACGATTAGAGAAATACATGGAGAACTCGTAACAAAGACAAATAGTCTATCTACCATTATCGGTAATGATATCGACCCGGAAACGGTTTTCCTTGTTGCAGACGAAGTATTTCCTCTTAACGAAGGTAGTGTCAAAATTGTCGGATACGGAAGAAATCCGGATGGAACTTTCTCGATAGATATATCCACTCAAAACTTTGCACTGGTCGGGCAAAAAGCAAGGAAACTTAAGAATTTAGATATCATCTCTGAACTCAGGATTGATAAAATTAATTATTCAGCGATAAGAGGAGATATTCTTGCAAGCTTTACTTTTAATGTAGATACCGCAAACCTCTAATGAATACGGCTGTAAAAACAAAAATAACAGATAAAAGAGAAGATGATGAATATCCTTTTAGAAAGAAAGTTCGTGATTATAGGAAATTCGGGAAATTCTATTTAGTTCCCATCACTTCTGTTGGGATATTTATCATCATTTTCATTTTTACAATCGTCCCCAATATTCGATATATGTTCGACGGTTTACAGGAAGTGAATTCGCTTAGGGATGAATCGGAGAAACTTGATATGAGACTTAATGTGCTAAAGACATTAAAGGAGAAAGAGGATCAGGATAGAAGAATCTTATCAATGATAAACAATCTTGTCCCTTCAGAGACGAGTGAAGTTGTAAAATTTCGCCAAGAAGTCGCAGAAATGGGGAAGCAAAAAGGTCTAGTAGCTGAGTCCTTAAAGGCCGGAGAATCCATATTAGACGACAAGAATAAATCGGTAATAATCCAGACACCGGACTATCAAGTGATAGAGATTCCTTCGAAGTTTAGCTTCCTAGGCCAGTTTTCATCCTACAGGGAGCTACTTCGATCCCTTTATAATGGCGACGACTTTTTCGTTATAAGTAGTATGGACTTGGAGGTAAACCAGAGCAATGGATCAGGAAATATCTGGAGGGGTGACTTTGACATTATTAAATATCAATTTTCCCTGAGTTCTACGGAAGCTAATTATTCTCAAATACTTGAATCACAACCAATCAATCAATCGGTAGTGAGATTTCTTGAGGAAAATTTTGCAGAAAGTGATTTGAATTAGTCAACAATCTTTATATATACGCGCTTATTTTCCCGTTTAGCTATAATGCTTAATATATTCCTCAGTGCTTTGATATTCATCCCCTGTTTTCCTATGACCACTCCCCTCTGCTCTCTTGGGACCTCTACATAAAATGTAAAGTTCCCAGGCTCTTCTTCTTTAGTTTCAATTTTGACTTCTTCTGGTGTATCGACTATTTTCGAGATGAGATAGTGAAGGAGTTCAAGCATAAGGATTATCTATAAACATTATTTTTTAGAATCTTCTTCTGGTTTCTCGCTTTTTTGATCTTGAATAGGTTTTTTCGCAGGTTGTTCTTTTGTTTCTTTGTCTGCAACTTTCTTCTCTGTTTTAGCTGCAGGACGCTTCTTTATATCGGATTTCATAAATCCATTGATTACGAAAAGAGATTTCACTGTGTACGTTGGTTGGGCCCCATTATCTAACCAGTATTGTATTCGTTCTTTGTTGAATTCTATCTTGTTTGCTTTGCTTTGAGGATCATACGTGCCTAAGTATTCCAAAGCGTGACTATTTCTTTTCGTCCTTGCGCTCGTAGCTACTATCCGATAAAACGGCTGTTTCCTTTTCCCAAATCTTGCTAATCGAATTTTTACCATTACAAAATCAATAAAATTAATGAAATGAATTGTAGCAGATTATTACTATGGCCTCAAGCCGGCATTCTCAAATCTTCCCAATTATCAAGTGCTTCCTGAGCTGCATTCTGTTCAGCCTCCTGTTTGCTCTTCCCTCTACCCTCTCCGAACACCCTTTCTCTGATTTTGACGGCCATATTGAAGTTTTTATTGTGATCAGGACCTTCTGAAGAGATAAGTTCGTATATAGGCGTATAATTTAGCACTTCTTGAGATAGCTCCTGTAATTTAGATTTGGGATCAATATCCAGCCTGTTTTTAATAATATCATCCATTTTTGGAAGAAGTTTTTTTGTAACGAACCACTTGGCCTTATCATAGCCTTGATCCAAATAAATTGCTCCCAGAATAGCTTCAAAGGTATTTGCAAGGATATAAAGTCTTTCTCTACCTCCTGTAACCTCTTCTCCTTTGCTCATAAAAATAAACTTTCCAATACCTAATTGTTGAGCTGTTTCTCCAAGGCTAGAAGTTTTCACAATGGCAGATCGGAAACTCGTTAATTCTCCTTCGGCTCTGTCGGGATATTTCAAATATAGGTATTCGGTGGTTATAAGTTCAAGGACAGCGTCCCCAAGGAATTCCAGCCTTTCGTTATTATGGAGGTCTTCTGTGTGATTCTCATTTAGGAATGAACGGTGGATTAGGGCGTGTTTGAGTAATTCAGTATTGATAAACTTAATATCGAGATTATTTTCAAGTTCTTCAAGAGTGTTGTTCTTTGGCATTAGTGTAAATATTTAGATTTATTTTCAATAAGATTTCCCAATACACCGCTTACAAACTTTCTACTCTGGTCGTTACTGAATTCCTTTGCAAGTTCTATAGCCTCGTCTATGGCCACTCTCTCCGGA
>CAYVIR010000057.1:5624-6203 GCA_964451645.1 uncultured Candidatus Saccharibacteria bacterium
CCTTCCAATATTGCTAAGCGCAGTATCTGTAAATCAATTGCTGCTATCTTCTCCAGTGGCCACTCGGGAGCTAAAACCACTATTATAGAATCAATCTTGTCCTTATACTCTTCTAATCTCTCTGTCAGGTTCGAAAATAAGTTCTTATCGAAATGGCCTATCTCATCTACGGATTGCAATACTCCTAGTGAAAAGTTTTCTAGGGTTAGATCTGCCAGATTCTGGGAGTGAAAATACTCTTCAAAAACCTTCTGTAGTGCTAAGACGCGGGCATTATGTCGGGAATCCTGCACAGTGTTTGATTTAATTAACTTTTAATACCTTGACTCCTTTAAAGGTGCCGCAATTTGGACAGACATTATGAGCAACTCTCGACGATTTGCATTCTTTACACATCACTAAGGTTGGTTCAGTTAGAGCATGATGTGCCCTTCTCTGGTTTTTCCTTTGCTTCGAAATTTTTCTTTTCGGTAATGCACCCATGTTTAGTAGCTTAAAACTGGATTATTCTATCATAGAACTGAATTAAAATAAACCACATCTGACTGATATAGAGAGATATAGTACTCGATATACTCA
>CAYVIR010000058.1:0-6198 GCA_964451645.1 uncultured Candidatus Saccharibacteria bacterium
ATGTGTTACCGTACAAAAGAATATGACTTAAAGTAAAATAAAAGGTGGAACCGTCCTTGAGGACCCTTGTTTAATCTAGCGATAGATTAGTCAAGGGTCCTTTTAGCAATTAGTGTGTTCAATTGATAATGACGAGTCAAATTACTTATTATCTAAAATTATGTCAGACACAGTTGAACAGTTTAAAAATGACATGCCAGATTTTGTTAAAAATGCGGATGATTTTGAATTGTATAAGCTTAGGCATACCACTGAGCATGTATTCAATCAGGCAATTGAAGAATTGTGGCCTGGAAGGGTGATACGTGCGATTGGACCTGCAATTGCTGAAGGATTCTACAATGACTCAAGGTGGGCACTACCTCCATCTGAGACTGATTTTGAAAGGATAGAGTCGAAGATGCAAGAGATCATTGATGCAGATTTCCCAATTGTTAGAAAAGATATAACAATAGATGAAGCTAAGGAATTATTTAAAGATAATCCGTTTAAACAAGAGTTGATAAATGAATTCGTAAATAGTGGGGAAATGTTGTCTGTTTATTGGACTGGCGACAAATTTGTGGATCTATGTAAAGGTCCGCATATGGATAGTACAGGCAGTATAAAGTCCTTCAAGGTCTTGAGTATTGCCGGTGCGTACTGGCGTGGAGATGAGAAAAATGAGATGCTTACAAGAATTTATGGTACGGCCTTTAATAGCAAAGAAGAGCTAGAGAAATATATATGGCAAAAAGAGGAAGCAAAAAAAAGAGATCATCGTAAGCTAGGACAACAATTAGATTTATTCTCTTTTTCTGATCTTGTGGGTAGTGGAATGCCACTTTATACGCAGAGAGGTGCACTAATTAGGCGATTATTAAATGAATATGTTGAAGAACTGCAAAGAAATGCTGGCTATATGCAGGTTTGGACTCCTCAAATTGCTAGGGGTGAATTATTTAAGACTTCGGGGCATTACGATAAATATAAAGACGATATGTTTAGAGTAAGTTCGAGTTATTCGGACGACGAGTTCTTTCTCAAACCGATGAATTGCCCTCAGCATACTCAGATTTATTCAAGTAGACCTAGAAGCTATAGAGAACTACCTTTGAGGATCACTGACTTTGCGATGCTCTATCGAGACGAAAGACCTGGCGAACTCCATGGTTTAGCTAGAGTGAGATCTTTCTCTCAAGATGACTGTCATGTCTTTTGTAGGGAAGATCAAGTTGATGCTGAAATTGACTTAGCACTTAGTATGATAAAAGAAGTATTGACCACATTTGGCTTCAAATATAGATATAGACTCTCAACTCGAGATCCACAGCATCCCGAAAAGTATTTAGGCGACCCACAGACTTGGGACAAGGTGGAGAAATGGGCAGAGGATATTATGGTTCGAAATAATATTGAACATTATCCTGGTGTGGGGGAAGCTGCATTTTATGCTCCAAAGATGGATTTGATGGCAACGGATAGTATAGGGAGAGAGTGGCAATTATCTACAGTTCAAATTGATTATGTGATGCCCGAAAGATTCGATCTAAAATACATAGATAAAGATGGAATAGAGAAAAGGCCAGTCATGATTCATAGGGCTATATTAGGTTCGGCGGAGAGATTCATGATGATCCTGCTTGAAAGTATGGGAGGAGCTTTACCGGTATGGCTATCTCCTGTTCAGGTCAAAATCATCCCAATTTCAGATCAGAATATTGAATATGCACAAAAACTTGATGTAGCTATGAAAGGAATGGGGATTAGATCTGAAATTGATTCAGATAGTGAAAGAATGCAGAATAAAATCCGACAGGCACAGGAGATGAAAACCCCATATATGTTGATTGTAGGAAAACAGGAAGAAGACAATCAGACTGTATCTGTGAGACTAAGAACAGGGGAAGAAACTAAAGGAGTTAATTTTGAAGACTTCGTTAATCGTGTGAAGAAAAATATAAGTGATAGAAAACTTGAGATAACCTTATAATTAATTTGTATCGGTTTAAAAAGTAATTTATTATTAAAGATAAGTATACAATCTTAAGACCATATGAACGGACCACTAAGAAATATTAATACCAATGAATCTTCATTAAAACAAGAGATTGCCAATCTAAATACTAGCCTCCGTAAACTCAATACTTATAACAGAAAGAGGAATGTTATGATGAGAGGATTGCTAAATGGAGTATTTACAGCGATCGGGGCTACCTTGGGATTTGCGCTTTTTCTTATTATTTTCAGTAGAATACTGCACGGTGCAGAAAATATTCCAGTTTTAGATGAATTAATAGAAAAGACAAGGTTGTACGATATTATAGAGAGCAATCTTCCATCATCGACTAAACCTACCTCCGTCCCAACTCCTACGGTTAGGCCGTCCACACTTCCATCTTTGCGGCCTTCTGCCACCCCTCAACCCACGCTTGACCCCACTCCCACGAATTAAGAAGTGGAAACTTTATTTGCTTAAGGACAAAGATTAATAAATCACAATTCTTCCTTGGAAATTGACGATACGTTTCTCTATAGACCCAATATTGGCCTAAGTTCATCTAAAGAATTGATTACGAGCGTGGGCTGTAAGTCTTCCACCGGAATAGATTCTCCTCGATCTATGAAAATATCCAACATACCAGCTGACTTAGCTGCAACAACATCCTCTCGTCCGTTTCCTATATATACCGACTCCTTAGGGTCAACTTTCATATACTCTAAGCATTTTTGTAGCCCCATGGGATGAGGTTTAGGCTGAATGCCCCAAAATCTTTTTGCAATTATAATGTGATCAAAAAAATCTCTTCCAATTACGTCAATTTCGTCATATGCAATGTAATCTGGCGCACTGGTAACAATTCCTGTCATAAACTTTTTCTTTTGGAGATCTGTAAGGAAACGCAGTACATCATCATAGACGGTAAAATATGGAAGTCTATTTTTGCCGGTGTCCATTTGTCTATAAACTGGCCAAAATTCTTCTGGATCCACTTTAAAAGCAGAACGTATGATTTCATCCTTCCCGTCTTCGAGCCAAAATCTATGAATATCGGATTCCTCTGACGTTTTCCCAAAAGACTCGAGGGCATTTCGTGTTGTTTCGATTCGGTATCTTGGGGAAATATCTACTAAAGTCCCATCAAGATCAAATATTATAGCTATATATTTCATACTGAATTATACTAATCAATAGTCTTCCTAAGCAATGTACTTAAATGTATAATACGTTTTTAAAAAAGTATATATTTTAAAGTTAAAGGCGATCATAATGAATAGATGGGTAAACGACGATTTAGAAGAAATAATAAGTAGGATGTGGTTTGATGAAAGGACAACAGTCACATTTGTACTTGGACACAATCTATCTGACATTGGGAAAGGATTTCTCACAGCCAATTTGGTAAACTTCTTGCCAGACAGCAATGTGGTGAAATACGACTCGGTATATCTAAGCAATTATGATGCGAGAGTTTCGGAAGATAAGAGGACCATCACTTTCGTGCGAAAAGACGTCCCCGTAGACATTGATGATTTTAAAACTTATAAAGAAATCAATCCACAACTTAATATTGGTTTTGCAAATTCAATATTAGGAGGGGATATAGATATTGAATTTAATACATTTGTCTCAAATAGAAACAGCACGACCAATGTGCCTGATAAGATGAAATACTTCATTTCCATGATACTCGAAAAGTATAGACAACTCGGTTCTCCAAGAAATCTATTAGTCGAAATTGGAGGGACCTTAGATGCCAAGGAAGTGGAATTATTCGCGTTAAATGCAATTGCATATTTGAAGAATAAATTGAAAGATAGATGTGGAATATTGTTACTCAATGAAATCGGCTATAGAGGAGCCAAATCTAAAGATTTTTTTGTATCCAATGCTAAGACAAAAGAGTTACAACAGGCCTTCGATATACTGCGGACCTATATGCTAGAGCCGGATATTATCTTCTTAAGAGAACCTTCTCACATGCCTGAACTCAATGACGAATGTCGTCAAGAGTTTGAAGAGTATATTGCAAATCAGCTTCTGTATCGGCAGAAGACATTTAGAAATTATAAGGAAAGAATAGTCTCCATCCCTTATTTTAATGATCCCGACAGGGAGGTGGAGCCGTATTTAAAGAAAAGATTTAATGAATTAAGGGCAAAAATTGTTTACCCTTTTAATTATCAATAGTCCTGAATGTTGAATCTTAATAAATATAGCATAGGCAATTTCCCAGTCTCTTATTTTCCCATCACCCTAGAAGATATACAGATGGGCGCCAGACGAAAAAGGGTATTATTTATTTCGGCTCATCCGGATGATATAGAGATAAGTTGTCTAGCCACAGTAGAAAGTCTGGTAGAAAAGGGTTTTTGTGTGTATTATCTGATTTGTTCTGATGGGGAAGCATCGAGCAGTGCAAGCAGGGATGAAAGGTTAGAAGAAAGCCAGATGGGAGCGCTACTTGCTGGGAGAAAGATCGTCAACAGAGAGCATGACCAATCGTCCGATCAGTATTTACTCTCACTAAATGAACAATTCAAAAAGCAACAAGGGATTGCAGGTATCTTCTACTTCCATTTGCCGGATACAAAATTAAGTTTTATCCCGGACCTTGTTCCTAGAATCGAGAGTTTACTTAGGATTATCAAACCTTCCCTTTTGTTTACTCATACCGTGCATGATGAGCATATGGATCACAAAGCGGTAGGACAAGCAGTTAAGACTGCATCCTATAAAACAATACCCAGTGTATTCGCATATTGTGGTCCTCGGATTATTAATGAGTTCTCTCCGAATGTTTTTCATGCGATATCGAGTCGAGAGATGAAGAGGAAAGAAGAATTTTTGAAGTTGTCCTTTAGAACCCAAATGTCTCCACATTTTATAGAGAGAATAAGGGCGATCCATAAGTTCTTCCAGTTAGATTCTTTCGCAAAAGGCTATCCGAATACAAATTATTGTGAGGCATATGAAGTTATAAGACACTTAATTTAGCTTGTGTTGTGAACTGTTGAATTTGTACCGTCCCCAGAATATAGCCCAAGAAGGAAAATGGACTGGAATAATATAATATGTTTTATATAGTGGCATCCAGATTGTGGAATTTATCGCGGGACAATGAAAGGCCATGGGGGACTTTGCTTATTATTCGTTCTTCCGATATAATTTGTCAGATTTAGCTCTAGATTAGGCGAGGATAGCTCAATTGGTGGAGCTCCTGTTTTCCAAACAGGAGGTTGCGGGTTCGAGCCCCGTTCCTCGCTCCACTCTTGGCGAACGTAGTGAGCCTTAGAGTGGGAGGGGAGGCCCTTCGGTCTCGCTCCAGCCAAAGGCTGGCGAGCCGGCACCGTCCCGATTTTGTCACCTGGAACTAAGCAACATTAATGTGGTTAGAGTTGGGTACACCTTTTAAAGCAGAAGAGATAACTCTGGCAGTAGCTGTACGAGACTTTCCAATCTGTCTAGCCAGTTTTCTAATGGGAGTACCTTCTAGATGACGGACTAGTATCTCGTTGTCAGTGATTCTATCGCTTCCATAGTCGAGTGTAGTGTACTTAGAGCATACTTTGCACAAGTACAAAACCTTAGTACCACGTTTACGTTTTCTGATAGTTTTAGAAGAGAAACAGTACTTACAGGACGGACGTTTTTAAACATAGAGGGGTTAAATCTAAATATTTGATTATGCCACAACCATATGCGAGAATTCTAGGTGACAGTTTTTGATCGCTACCTAGAAAAATTATAATCCAATAAAATCGACTATGCGGAGATTTTACCGAATCTAAATTGCAGCATATAGCATATATCTCGAAGCGAAATAGTCGAGGATCTATATGATATATCTCAAAGTTATTAGAATAGATTCCGGCTAATTAAACCAATAACAATACTACTAAGCTTAAGATGAAGTTCGATGAAACAATATTAAAAGAAATACGTCATAGGAACGCAGAAGATCTACTCAAGGCTTCGGATAAGATAAAGAACAAAAAGAATTGATTTTCTTAAGTATAGAAATGAATATAAATACCGTTTATTTGAGTCTAGTTTAGAAATTGGGAAAGTGTTAATTCCTGTTCTCGTTGCAGGCTTGAGTATTCAACAGGCAGTATTATTTATTGATATAAAGATATTTGTTATAAGTATTCTTATAATCTTAGGGATTCTTCTATTAGTCGCGATAGTGATGGTCCTTTCCATAAACAGAGCCA
>CAYVIR010000059.1:0-6149 GCA_964451645.1 uncultured Candidatus Saccharibacteria bacterium
TCTCTCCAAACATCGCTGCTAAACAACAACATACTAATAAAAGAAGAGATAAGCTTAATAATATTATAAAGATTGCCTTTTTCTTATTCATTATGTGAAAGGTAATTATCTATCTCAAGGATATCATAAAAACATAGCCAAAGGATAAGTTATAAGGGCGAAGTTCAGGATTCTCTGAAAATCATGACTCTGTGAGTTTGTATCCCTCTATGGCTGCTTCTCCAAGAGAGTGTCTGACCTCGCTACGCACGAAATTAATTGCTGTTTCTAGATTATGTTCATCAGAGAAACTTAGAGCTTTGTTAAACTCGCTCTTAGATCTTTCGCTTGCTTTGATCATATTGATTAGAACTACAGCATCATCCACAGACCCTGAGTTTAGCAATCTTTTGGAAATAAACTCTAAGTCAATTATTTCTTCCTTTGTGGGTTTTACCTTTTTCCATAAAGTCTTTAAAGAGTTTATGAGGTCGTCCTTTTTCATAGGATCTCTTAGGCCTAGTTCCTTAGCTTTATTGACCGGAATTGAAATACTGATATTAGTGTCAGGAAATTCTAATTCATAATACTCCTCCTCCACTGTATCTAACTTCTCCTTGTATATATTTCGTATCTTCCCGCAACCATAAATAGGGTAGATAATTGTGTCTCCAACTTTATACATTTGTCATAGCAAATAATTAAATTATTGTCTGTATTTATCAGAGTAATTATAGCAGATTGGGAAAAGCCTTTAAATCCTGAAGATACGGGCAAGAATCTTGCCAATCAGGTCTTGTTTTTTCCCTGTTGTGGCAGTAAGCCTTTGAGTAAAAATAAAATCAGCCATAAGAGCTCCTAAACTCGCCGTAGCCATCGCAAGTAACTTAAGTCTTGGGAAGAAAAGAAAGACAAAGACGACAAAAGTTATATATGTAATAAATTTAATGATGTCATCCATATTCCTATAAAGGCTCTGTTTGATAGAAGCTTTGAGAATAGAATCTCTCCCTTTGTAGCCCGTTTTCTCCATCTCGGAAGCATACTTCTTTGCTAAGACATAAAATCCTAGGGCGTTACGAAGCACTTCAATTATGAAGATGAACAAAATGATGTTAAGCGTAATCCCAAAATTATTATAAATATTTATTCCACGTACCATTAGGTCATAATTCCCAATATTGGCCTCAAGTTCTGTATTAAGACCATCAGGGAGAAAGAAAAGGGTGGTACTGTCGATAGTAAGGAAGAAGATAAATAAGGTAATTTCGAAAAAATCGGTGAAGTTTGCAACAAAACTGTCCCTAAATGAATCATAATCGTTGTCTTTTTTACCTGGTTTAGTTAGAAATGCTGTAACTAGAATCAATGCTAGTGTTAAAATAATCGTGAATACTGTCACATCGTATATGGTCCCTACATACTTGAATAAAAAGATTAGGAAGAAATAGAGGTAAATATTGATTATAAATGCATACAAGGGGGCCAAATTTTTCAGAAGGTTCTTAAGTTTCTTGGAAAGGTTCTTTGCGAACCGTTGTATTGCTTCGTAGATATCGATCGATGTCAATGAACCATCAATTACTCGTCCTATTATTATCTTCGCCTGTTCTCGAAGACCAATGAGGACAAGTAGGCTTAGAAAAATAAACAGAAAAGCAAGAATTATTAATAATATTCTTAATATCTGAAATACGAACATAAAAAGCGCGGGGGCGAACATGTATGTCAATAAAGAAATCCCTAAGAAAATTCCTAGAGAAAATATTGCCTGTGCACGTTTTGATTTTATTATCTTATTTTTCATTCTTCCGACAATTCCTGCATAGTCCGTAAAACTCTAGAACATGATCATTTATAGCAAACCCGTGATTCTTCTTTGCCAACTGTGAAATTGATTTAAATGGTGATCCAAGGATATCGGTAGTTATAGAAACGACAGATCTGCAATTTACACAGACGAGGTGATGATGGTGTCCTAATTCGGACAGTTCATACTTCGTTGCCTCATCCTTGAAGTTTACTTTATGGAGTAACTGTTCTGAACATAAATGATTAAGGTTTCTATATACGGTTGCACGATCAGCTTTGCTTTTAAGTCTTTCAACTATCTCATGTGCGGAAAGAGAAATGTGTTCCCCTGTAAATAATTGCAGGATTTCTGCACTATTTTTAGTAAGTTTATTTGGACGTTGTTTTATTTTTTCTTCCTTGAGGTTTGTCATTAATCCTAAAAATATTAAGTACGAATTATTATACTCGAACTTTCGAAGAAAGAATTATAGACGTTTTGGTAAAGAATGTCTTCTTATCCCACCTGTGTGTTTCTATGATGTGCAGTCTGAAAGGGTATTTGATGGTACAATAAACAGCACGATGAGTAATTATATAAAACCATGGGAAATGGCAATTTTGGAGCTTTATTCAATCAAATAAGATCTAATCTGAATAGGGATTCAATTAGAGGGTTAGTCCATGATCCAAATAGACGGAGGCATACTTTAAGTACTGTACAAACTCGTCTTGTGGGTGGTTATCCCGAGTACGTTTTGAGGATGGGAACTCCTGTATTCTATGAAGAGTCATTGTTAGGGTATAGTGTGTGCTGGAATTTCGACAGATTAGTCCCAAGGTTGGCACCTCAGTTCCAGAACTCTAGCCCTATCTACAGTCTGGCTTCTGATATATTCGAAAATATCGCAATTGATGGTGATTTTGCTGTTTCTCCTACTATTATCTATGGTCCGACTTCTAATAATTCTCAGATTCTAAATAATGGTATTGAAATCGTTGGGTATGAAGTGGAGCAACCCATCCAAGATCATAAAGGTTGTTTATTTATTCAACCTGCAGGGTCGATAGGAGTTGCCCTTCCGCAAGAGAAAGATTATCTCTATGCGGAAGATAGAATAAATACTGTTATGTTAGGCACATCTTTGGCATTTGAGGTCCCTTACGACGGAGTTAACCTCGTAAACTATTCGGGAGAAATAGCGTGGTCCCAGAGCTATCAGATGTCAAGCAGGCTTCAAAGAGGTTTCCTGGCCGTATCTCCTAATGGAGATATCTCTTATACATATTTCCATGATGATACAGAATCACATTTGTATTCTCCAGGTGAAACAGTTGCTAACAGTGTATTAGCAATGAGTGTTACTCATATGCCCGGCACAAGAATCTGCGCTTTAGAAGAGGCTGGTCCAGCATTCCCACTATCTGCGGATCAATTTGATATATACCAAAGAGAATCGCCGGTGTATTTCCTTGCTCGTTAATGTCTAGGCAAGGACATTTTATGTCCTTGTCATCTACTTGTTACTTTAATGGATGCTGATTTCTACGAGAATAAATCTCCCCATGTGATCGTCTATTATTCCCTTTGAAGAGAAAATTAGAATCGATGACTTCATGATATAATAGAGATATATAATTTCTTGATTGAGATGGTTGAGCCTCAACCAGATAGGAATAGATCGGGCAGTAAACCAGAACTTCCCAATCTTTTATTACAAATTCTTGCGAATCTGAATCCTGCTTCTATTCGGGATATTCTTGTAAATGGGAAAATCCCGTATGTCATAGATACTCTACGTCGAGGTATATTTGGTTTCTCACGTGAAGATCTTCATACCGCAGGGCGAGAAATTATATATGAAGATTGTGTGGTAGGTTATGTCCGGGGGTGGACTTTCAACGAAATATTTCCTGTATTTAATCCCACTGTAGCCTTTGAGCAACAAGGTGCATATGAAAGGGCCAAGGACATATCAAATAGTTTTGGGAAGAAGAGAGATTGGAGGTCATTAGCAATTTGTGGTCCCACGTTTAGTCAGTTCGATCAATTATTAAATAATGGACTAGAGATAACGGGGGAAAATGGTAAAGGTAAAATCGATGATCATAAAGGCGGAATATTTTTTCGTGATGGGCAAGTAGGGATTTTTTTACCTGAAGAAAAAGATTTGTTGAGAAGAGAGGAGGACGAAATGATTTTGATAGGAACGTCTTTAGCGTTTGAAGTCCCATCACTAGAATATAATCCCGTTGATACTGCGAGAAGAATAATACATGAAGAAGGATATCCCTACTCGCATACTCGTCATAAAGGTTTTCTGACCTTTCTCCCCTCAGGGCAAATCGGATATCATGTTTTCTCCGAGTACGGGGAGTTTTTTGGACGAGAGGAAAATGTGGGGAATAGTGTGCTATGTATGCTTCTTGAGTTTGAGGAGGGGACGAGAGTGTGTGCTCTTGAAGAGTCTGCTTTGTCCTTGCCATGGGTCAGCAATGGTTATGAAGATAGATGTCCGCTCTATTTTGTGGGGCGTTGAAATACGTGTATAATTATTTGCTTCTGTGAGTAAGGTCTAAAGCAAATGGGGAGTGATTTTAGTCAGGGGTGCTTACTCTCATCCCTTGGGGACATAAACTAATATGGGAAGTATGAGTCTAACCAACTCAGTCCTAATCCTCATTCTTCGGCAAGACCTGGTTTAAGAGTCCCTGCCTGCGCAGGCAGGCTAGCTGGCGAGTTCAAAACTTCTCATCCTGTAGTTTCAATAAATAACCTGCCAGTTTTATCGACATGTGAAGTGCCAATCCTGTAACAAAGGTAAGAAGAATGAAAGCGATATCGAGATCTATAAACCATAACGAGAAAATTATTGTTCCGCATACCCAATCCAACTGATCAAATGGGAACCATGACTTACCGGGGCGAATTTCTAGTTGTCGTTTGAAAAAGCTTTTAACTACATCTCCAATTAACCCGCCCATAGAAAGTGATAGCCCTATCAGTATGGAATTTATTGGATCCTGATTATTAACGGTATACGTGAGATCAAATTTCGATACCTGGGTAGATTGTAGAAGGTAAAATATAGTACCCGCAGCTGTTCCTAGGACAATCCCTCTTATCGTTTTATGATCCCCGAACATTCTCTTGCCTCTGAAAGTTCTACGTAAATCTAAAGGATAAGAAAAATTGGGAAATAGTTTCCCCGAGATTCCTGCGGCCATATTTGCGACCCCTGCTGGTGCTAGAAACCAAATAATTGAGAAAATATAGATAAGAATTTCCATTACTAATACTTTTGAAACTTTAAATTGATCCCTTTATCGATTTCTACATACCAAGCGAATCCAAAATTTATAAAACCGCTATTGATGAAATTATTCTGTTTATCATATTCGGCAATGTGGGTATGTCCGACTATATTAATTGAGTCTTCCTTTAATGAGAAACTGTATTTTAAATTATTATTTATTCTACGTAGAAATTTCTGGAGTCTAAAATGTACAACTAGATGAAAAAAAGCACTTTCGAAAGGTTGTCTGATGAACCGATCAATATGTAAACTACATATTAATCTTTTATTTAATCTCTTTAGGACTCCATAATGAGAACTAACGTGACCGTGTTCGATATGAATAGTTTTGTCTCTAAAGTTAATATTTTTAAAATCACCTTGCTCCACCGAAAAGCATCTGGCGGTGCTATTAATTGATTCTTCGGGATCATGGTTTCCATAAAGATATATCGCTTCTTTCTTCAACATTAGTGGAAATAATTTATTCCATTTTGAAGAAGTGAATTCTCCGAACGTACAACTATAAGAGCTCCAGAGGTCTCCATTTATTATCAATCTATCGCACCCGGTTATTAATTTCTTGAGGAAATTGTACTTCCTTTCGTCAAAGATATCTGTTAAATGTGTATCGGATATAATTATTGTTTTCAATATAGGCATGAAGAATATAATTAATAAAATTCCTCCTTTAGAGAGATTATACATATTTAAATCGGACTTGTTTAATAGATTGCCTGTTCGGGGGTTTACAGGATTTGTTTTGTCCTTGGGGATAACTCCAAACAAGTTAACAATACTAGGAATCGGTATTAGCGCTATTTCGATAGTATTCTTGTTCGAGAATACGAAACTATTTGCTATTTTTTACTTATTCGGACGATTTATTGACATTTGGGACGGCTATATGGCACGGGAATTCAAGAAAACCAGTAATATGGGAGATAAACTTGATCATATAGGGGATATGTCTATCCATAGTGGTCTTTTAATTAAGGCGATCTTCTATTCAGGTTTCCCATGGCTTTCTGGAATTGCGCTTGCAACATTTATTGGGGAATATTTGTTATTAAGAAAAGGTGT
>CAYVIR010000060.1:0-327 GCA_964451645.1 uncultured Candidatus Saccharibacteria bacterium
CAAATGCAACGTTTTCATAAGCCGAAAGTTCAGGGATCAATTTAAAATCCTGAAATATAACACCTACTTTTCTGCGAAGATTGTAAATATGTCTGCGACGTAATCGTGTGACCTCTGAGTCCTCAAAGAAGATCTTTCCCTCACTCGGCATTTCTTCTCGGATTAACAATTTTATAATTGTTGTTTTACCAGACCCCGAAGATCCAACTAGGAAAAGAAATTCACCTTCATCAAGCTGGAAATTAATATCCTGCACTGCAATAATATCGTTACCATATTTTTTACTAACATCTAAGTACTGAATCATCAAACATTATTCATAAGTAT
>CAYVIR010000060.1:337-6137 GCA_964451645.1 uncultured Candidatus Saccharibacteria bacterium
AAAGAGGATGTTTATACAATATTACTACATTTCCCATGTTACCTGACTTAGAATATTATATAATATATATTTCTTAACACATCTATAGATATCTGTTAATATTTATCAAAGTGGATAGTAAAATGATTCAGAGTGATAATGAACATCAAAATCATACGAAAGAATTAAAGCACCTGTTCGAACATCTTCTTGTTTTCTTCATTGTGGTATATGTACTTAAATTCTGGAACTATTTAATAATCCCTCAATTTCCATTTGCACAGATAATATTAGTAGTATGGACTATCCTATTGGGAATTCATTTGGTATTATTCTTTCTATCGACAGGAATATTAGGTGAGGAATTCGAAAATATTCCTGTAAAAAGCATTGCAAAAGACCTGTTGAATCAAATAAAATCAAGAAACAACATGCTTATGAAGAGTCTTCAAAGAAAAGAGTCTAATTCAAAACCATAAGCTAGCTTTCTTATTTTTAGAAAAGCTAGCAAGTCTAGCTTTTTTTAATATATTTATATTTGTAAAAAAGACTTAAAGTGGACAAACATAAAGTTGATATAAAACATCTCCCTCATATAAAAAGTGTCGCAGATCTCGCCCCTTCTATCGAACTAGTTAATCTCCATGAACATCTTAATCAGAGCGTAGCGATTAATGGATGGGTAAATAACATCCGGAGTTCAGGGAAGATACTTTTCCTTCAATTACGAAATGGTAAGAATACCATACAGGTAGTAGCAGAACAGGCTAAATTGTCAGAAGAAATATGGACTGACTTGGAATCTTTAACTATAGAGTCCTCTATACACATTAAGGGAATGATCAAAGAAGATAAACGATCGGAAAGCGGATTTGAAGTCATATTGGAGGATATCAAAATTATTCAACTCTCCCCGGAATATCCTATTTCAAAAAAAGACCACGGGTCAGATTTCCTAATGGATAATAGACATTTATGGCTTAGATCTTCTAAACAGAGAGCGGCATTAATACTTCGGGATGAAATATTTTTTTCAATTACCTCTTTTTTAAGAGAAGAGAGTTTTATACGTGTCGACACCCCGATATTTCAACCTGTTTCTTGCGAAGATACTTCCGAACTATTCGAGGTGGATTACTTTGGAAAGAAAACTTATCTCACACAGTCAGGGCAATTATATTGTGAGGCAGCAGAGATGGCCTTAGGGAGAACCTATGATTTTGGACCCGTTTTCCGGGCGGAAAAGTCTAAAACAAGAAAGCATCTAATTGAATTCTGGATGATGGATGCTGAACTACCTTTCACAGATTTAAAGGGTTTAATGGATTTTGAAGAAAAGTTATTGAAGAGAATAATTAAAGACTGTGTAAAAAATTGTTCGAAAGAGCTAGAGGTGTTAGAGAGAGACGTAGCTAAGTTGCAAAAATATACTGACAGTCCTTTTATCAGGATAAAACATAAAGAAGTCGTTAAATTACTTAACGAGAAATTCAATGCTAAGTTGACGGAATTCGATGATATCGGAGCTCCCGAAGAGGCCATGTTGTCGGAGATTTATGATGTTCCGGTATTTATTACTGAATGGCCTGCAGAAATCAAAGCATTCTATATGCCTCGCTTCAAGGATAAAGATATTACAAGAGTCAAAGCAGTAGATTTAGTAGCTCCGGAAGGCTTTGGAGAATTAATGGGAGGATCAGAGAGGATATTCGATTATAATGAACTGTTAAAAGTACTTGAAGAACACAAATATGCATATGAAGATTATGCATGGTATCTTGATTTGAGAAAATACGGGACTATCCCACACAGTGGTTTTGGGATAGGTCTTGAGAGAACTGTAAGGTTTATAGGAGGAATAAGGCATATCAGGGAAACTATTCCTTTCCCGAGAATGCTAAAGAGGTTATACCCCTAAAAGCCTTTAGTTTTTCACTTCAATAGTAAAGAGGTTTTGCTCCTCATTTACGGAAATTCTGTATTCTCGTGGTGCATCGAGAGTAAAAGTATACACCGAAGTATTATTCGAATTCTCAATACTTACCAAAGTTAAGTTACTTACCCCTGTAGCAGCCAGGTCGGTAGAACCACTGCCTCCATTGCCCACAACACCATCAAATGCAAGATTTGATATAGTTACCACCAGATTATTACCATCAATTTTTGCAACGGCATTTGGAATACCATCCGAGAGAAGAAGATTATAAGTAAACTTCTCAGAAGAGTCTTCATAATTGTATTTATTAATGCGAACAACATTCTGATTAGTATCTGAAGAAATTTTCTGTTCGTTCTTGCTGTAATCATTAGTGAGATTATTCTGACCTTCATTCATTACATTTGTGGGAGACACAACTGCAGTCACAGTCGGGACAAGAGTTGAATTTACGGTGGGATACGCAACTTCTAATATTATATATTTTTTATTTGTCAGCATTTTTGTGTACATAGCAAAAGTTTGTTCACTACTTAACAATATCTTCAACTTCTCTTTATTATCGGATTTCATTTCTCTACCTATACTCTTTGCAACTGCAGAATCAACAGTGCTTATCTCGCCTTCTTCTAGAACTGACTTTTGTAGTGAAGTATTTTCAAATTCTATAATTAGATTATCTGTCATTTGTGCAATTGTAGCAGGATAATCTTCTTCATTACCTCCTGTCACTTCGAAATTAAAACTAATATACGACTTATGGGGTTGTACCAATAAAGATTTAATCTCAAAAGAAGTCGATTCCGAACTTGCGACAATTTTCTTAGCCTCTAAATTCCAATATTCTTTATCTGCAAGAGGGACTATCAAGCTGTCCTCTTCTATTTGAGTAGATATTACGAGACCTTCGGAAACAGTAACGGTCGGTGTAACCTCAACTCCTTCGGAAGAGTTAGTGAGATAGGCTTTCAAGGCCATATAACAGACAACAACTACCGTGAGCATTAAAAGGAATATTATTATGGACTTCATCGTCGATGTGGAAGTTTCTTTATTCTCCGAGTATTCCTCCGACTTAGACTCTAGCCTCCTCTTTGAAATTTCCCGTGTAGGTTTGATCCCGGCTCTCCGTTGTCTTAAAGTTGTAGTGTTAGTGGGATTCATAGGCAGTATGGTAATAGTTAATTATTTAAGTATATTGAATAAGGCTTTAGAGAGCAAGCGCATATATGTTATAGTTATTGGGTTATTTGTGCATTATGTCAGAAGAAATACTAAAAATTAGAGGAGCAAGAGTACATAATTTAAAAAATGTAAATCTTGATTTACCAAAGAATAAACTTATAGTATTTACAGGTTTATCAGGATCTGGAAAATCTTCATTGGCCTTCGATACTATTTATGCTGAGGGACAGAGAAGATATGTGGAGTCATTATCAAGTTATGCCAGACAATTTCTAGGCATGATGGAAAAGGCAGACGTAGATCTTATCGAAGGCTTATCTCCTGCAATATCAATCGATCAGAAAACTTCCGGACACAATCCTAGATCCACTGTGGGGACAGTTACAGAAATATATGACTATCTTCGATTACTTTATGCAAGGATAGGCCATCCTCATAGCCCTTCCACCGGGGAAAGACTCGTATCCCAGACTGTTCAACAAATTGTAGACAGAATAATCAATTTACCAGAAGAAACCAATACAAAATCTATACGCATTCTTGTATTAGCACCACTTATTAAAAACAGGAAAGGGACATATGAGGAATTATTCCAAAGGATGCTCAGTCGAGGATATTTGCGAGTAAGAGTAGATAAAATGGTATATAACCTAGAAGAAGATATTCAATTAGATAGATATAAGGCCCATAATATCGACGTAGTAATAGATCGTCTGGAAATAATGCAAGGGAACGTTGACGACGAACTTAAGAAGCGGATTACTGATTCAGTTGAATTGGCATTGAACCTAGCCAACAGAGAATTGTTTATTAACCTCCCGGATGAAGATAAAGATATATATTTTAGTGAAAAACTAGTAGACCCCAATACTGGCGAATCATTTCCTGAAGTGGCACCTCATACTTTTTCATTTAACTCTCCATATGGAGCATGTGAGGAATGTCATGGTTTAGGAATAATTTTTAAGATTGATCCTGAGCTTGTATACAACCCGGAGCTAAGTATTACTGAAGGAGGATTGTATCCTTTATCGAGAATGAGTGACAGGATGGACTCTTGGAATATGAAGGTACTTGAAAGTGTGGCGAAACACGAAGGATTTTCACTTAGGCAAGCATTGGGAGTATTAAGTCCTAAAGTTTTAGAGATAATATTTTATGGTGCGGGACAAAAAAAGTATCTTGTAAATTACTACAGTAGAAGTAGACAAAGCCAACAAGCTTTGAATGTAAAGTATGAAGGACTGATACCTACTCTTGAAAGGAGATATTCTCAAACTGATTCGGATTATATTCGTAACGAAATTGAACAGTACATGCTTGAAAAACCTTGTCCTAAATGTGAAGGAGAGAGATTAAATAAAACAGCACTAAGCGTAACGATCCTTCAGAAAAATATTAGCGAGATCACAAAACTCCCGTTAAAACAGTTTTTAAAATGGGTGGAAAGTCTGGAATTAATAGATATTGAGAAGAGTGGAGATGCACTGACAAAACAAGAAAAAATGATAGCTGCTCAAATAATTAAAGAGATCACTACAAGATCAAGTTTTCTCGTTGCTGTTGGTTTAGATTATTTGAACTTAAGCCGACCAGCCAAGACACTTTCAGGTGGTGAATCACAAAGAATTCGGTTGGCCTCACAAATTGGGACAGGATTAAGCGGGGTATTATACGTTCTTGATGAACCATCCATCGGCCTACACCAACGTGACAATAAAAGACTAATTGACACTCTTTTTGAATTAAAAGAGCTTGGAAACACTATAATTGTTGTAGAACATGATGAAGACACCATGAAAGCCGCAGATTATATTGTAGATATTGGACCTGGGGCAGGGGAGCACGGAGGAGAGATAGTGTTTAGTGGGACACCTGAAGAAATTGTAAAATCTCACTCATTAACTGGTAAATATTTATCTGGAAAAGAAAGAATTACCAAGGAGAAAATTCTAAAGACAGCAGAACAATTGATAGCAGAGCAAAAAGCTCTTAAAAAAATAGACAACTCACAGAGTTTTATAAAATTATTAGGTGCCACACATAATAATTTAAAGAACGTTAATTTAGAGTTGCCTCTCGGAAAATTTGTAGCCGTAACTGGAGTGTCGGGTAGCGGGAAATCGTCATTGATAAACGAGACACTGGTCAAGGTAATTCGACAAAAATTGTACCGATCGAAAGAACAGCCGGGGAAGTACGAATCAGTAAGCGGAATTGAGAATATCGATAAAATTATTGATATTGATCAGTCTCCTATAGGAAGAACACCCAGGTCAAATCCTGCTACATATACTGGAATATTCACAAATATCCGAGAGTTATTTGCTCAAACTAAAGAATCGAAAGTTCGAGGATATACGCCCGGAAGGTTTAGTTTTAACGTTCGTGGAGGCAGATGTGAGCAGTGTAAAGGAGATGGGCTTATTAAAATTGAAATGCAATTTCTTTCTGATGTTTATATTGAGTGTGAGCAATGCCAAGGGAAGAGATATAACCGTGAGACTCTTCAAGTCGACTACAAGGGGAAAAATATTGCCGACGTATTGAATATGAGTGTGGAAGAAGCCATAAGTTTTTTTGAGAATATTCCTTCTATCAACTCCAAACTTAAGACACTTCAAAAGGTAGGATTAGATTATATTCGTCTGGGACAAAGTGCCACAACACTCTCAGGTGGTGAAGCACAACGCGTCAAAA
>CAYVIR010000061.1:0-6094 GCA_964451645.1 uncultured Candidatus Saccharibacteria bacterium
ATCTTTCGTTTGCATCCTCCCCTTCTTCATTCAGTAAAGGCAAAGTATCATTAATCTCTCAATCAGGAGCCATTGGCACGGCTTTTCTTGATTGGGCAAAAGCCAACAGAGTCGAGGTTAGTAAATTTATTTCACTCGGAAATAAAATTGGTTTAAATGAAATCGACTTTATCAAGTATCTTCATCAGGATAAAGATACGGAGATTATTTTGTTGTATATAGAGAACTTTTCTGATGGCAGAAAGTTCTACGAATTATGTAAACTTGTCACAAAAGACAAACCTGTTGTCGTTTTGAAGCCCGGGAAAAACAAGGCCACTATGGAGGCCATGGCAGCACATACTGGATCTATGGCAAGTAATGATAAGATTATCGATGTGGCCTTGGATAATAGCGGCTGCATAAGAGTGGATTCCATAGAAGAATTATTTAATATCTCCAAACTCCTTGATTGGCAACCGACTCTCCAAGGAAATGAAGTCGCAATAATTACAAATGCCGGTGGTGTGGCCATTGAAGCTGTAGACCAATTAGAATCAAATGGCCTGAAAGTTAAAGAACTAGGGAGGGATGTCCGAAAAAAGCTCGATAAGGCCATGAACAAATCAGCCAGCAGTCGAAATCCTGTGGATCTGCTTGGGGATGCTTTAGCTTTGGATTATAAAGTGGCCTTGGAAAACGTTATCAAGGATGAAGATATAGATATTATACTTGTGCTTCTTACTCCTCAGTTGATGACCGAGGCGCTAGCGACGGCAAGGTACTTAAATGAAATTGCAGATAGAAGTAAAAAAGTTGTCTTGGCATGTTTTTTGGGAGGAGAGAAAGTAAGTGTCGCTCAAGGGTTCCTTTCTAAAGAGAAAATTCCTCACTACCCTTTTGTAAATGACGCTGCAGTTATTCTTGGGAAAGTTTGGCAGTGGAAACTTCGAAGAAAGTCTATTTCAACGTCAAGATTTAGGTATCCAACTATTATCAACAGCGAAATTATGGTCGCTAAGAAGGGGGAGATGTTGGATGAGTTAAAAGTTAAGAAATTATTGAATAGGTACGATATTCAGTATTTACAGAGTTCTATTGCCTCATCACTAAAGAATATAGAGAAAGCTGCCTTGAAGATAAAGTTCCCCTTGGTAATTAAGCTCATTCATCCGAATCTAATCCATAAGACAGAATTGAAAGCAGTGAGGCTTCCGATATATAGAAAATCTGAACTACTTTTGGCTGCACGAGAATTAGCAGAAGTTGCGCGAATGAACAGTCTTGATGGATATAAATTTGAGCTGCAGCCGTTTGTCTTTAATAAAATTGAATTGATACTTGGTATTAAAAAAGATTCGGACAGTGTATTGAAACTTAAAGGACAAGAGATGATCAGGACCAAGGGATTCGGACATGTGATTGCGATAGGTGCGGGGGGAATCTATGCCGAGGTGCTTTCGGATATTGCCTTGCGATTACTTCCCATTACGCGATTGGAGGCAAGAGAGATGTTGCAGTCGAGCAAGATAGGAAAGATATTGCTTGGAGAAAGAAAACAAACTTATGATTATCGAGGCTTATTAACAATGATGGTAAATCTTGGAAAATTGATTGAGAAGAATAATAATATTGACTCTATAGATATAAACCCAGTTTTTGTGACCGAGTCGAATACTTATGCGGTTGATGTAAAGATATTCCCGTCCTAGAGATGTTTCCTAAAGAAAAGATCCTTCAAAGCTCTCAGTGGAATACGCTTATCGTATTCCAGAGCTCCAAATTTAAAGAGCGTAACAGCAAGTTTAAAACTTAGCAAGGAGTAAATACTTGTTGCAAGAATCCCCACGGCTTTTTCCCATAAAGGTAACTGAGCAATAGAATTTCGAATGATAAATATCATTGGAGAAGTCAAAGGGAAATAACTTGTTATGTAAGATATAATCCCAAAAGGATCGCTTAGGATCATCATGAAAAAGTAAATCGGAGAAATTGCGAGAAGCACAAAAATTGTAGATAAATTCTGCGAATCCTTATAGTTTGCAGCGATCGATCCTACTCCAACCATGATGGCTGCAAACATGAGAAATCCGTTTACAGTGAAGATCAAGTTTAATGGAATACTCCAGAAATTCATAGAGGAAGTATCCAGTTGTATATCGAAAGAGAATTTTGACATAACTATCAAGCCTATAGCTGTAGTTAAAATTATCCATAGTAGCAGTTGTGTTATTACTACTGATGTTAATCCGATAAGTTTGCCGTTTATAAGCTCATGGGGTTTTATCATAGTCATAAGTATTTCAACAATTCTACTGTCTTTTTCTTCGCTGACACTTTGAAGCATAAATTGTCCGGATACAAAAACAGCCAGAAAAAATATTACAAACGATGCAACAGGAATAACAAATCTCGAATATCCACTAGAAACCTCCATACCTTCCGAATCGAATAGAACTGTAGTTTTAGCCACTGCTCTTTGTTGAAGGGGGTAAAACTCCTCAGGAATATTGGATAATAGTATTGAATCTAGTAGATTATCCGACAAAGTAGTATATGCAAAAGAGCCAAGTAAGCCTTTTTCTTTCGCGTATATCTCAACAGCACCATTTTCAAGGAGGTTTGGCGGGAAATAGATTGTTGCATCTGCGCTGCCACTTTTAACTTCTTGAATGGCAAAATTTTTGTCTATTGATTTGGATAAAGGTAGTTGATAGAGATCATCGGATAAGAGTCCTGTCTCGTCGATTATATATACGAGTTGAACGGACTCGTCTAATTGGCCTAGCAGTTTTCCCCCCTGTTCTCCGGAATACCCCGAAATCAAAGTCATTATTCCAAACAGGACCGGCATAAAGATTGTAGTTAACCAAAAAGCAGGTTTTTTTATTGTTTTTAAGTATTCGTATTTAGCAACAATTAATGTCTTACGTTTTATCATTGTTTATCTGGATAAATATCTCGTTAAGAGTCGGATAATCAAGTGCAAAATTTAAGATTTTTAGTTTTTTTTCAATCAGAAATGGAAGTATTTCTTCTATGGAAACACCATCTCTAGGAAATAACTCTGCTTTATTGTGATAGGCTCTGAAAGTGTAAAGAATATCATTAGTGGGAAAAGTCCCTGTAAATTCGATATCAATAGATTTCTTACCGAAAGATTTCCGTACATCCAATAGAGGCCCGTAAGCTTTTTTCCCGCCGTCCTTAATAATTAGAATGCTATCAGCAAGCTTTTGCGCTTCATCAATTATATGAGTGCTATAGAGTATGGTAGTCCCGTTTTTATTGAGATCCTTAAATATTCCCATAAACAGATCTCTATTTATGGGGTCGAGCTTGTTGAACGGTTCGTCTAAGATAAGTACTTCCGGATTATGTAGGATACATAGCCCTATCTGTACTTTCTGCTGCATCCCAGCGCTCAAATGTTGGGTTTTCTTGCTTATATGGTCTAATAGTCCTACTCTTTCGAGATACTCATGTATACTTTTGTCGGCCGCTTTCGAGTCAATACCTCTCAGTTCGAAGAAATACCTGAAAAGTTCTTCTACCGTTACATCTTTATACAATCCCCTTTCTTCCGGTAAATAACCTATTAAATTACTTAGTTTGCTTGAGTATGGCTCATCATTAATTAGTGCTATTCCGCTCGTGGGCTTATAAATACCTAAGAGACATCGGATGGTTGTAGTTTTCCCCGACCCATTACTCCCCAGAAATGCCATTACACTTCCCTTTTCAACCTCAAAAGATAATTCGTTAAGAACCTTTCGGGACCCAAATATTTTCGTAAGGTTTTCTACTGTAATTATATTCTTTTTCTTCATGTTGAAGGCAATTTGGATATCAAGTACTTAGCTGCTTCTATTATTGTAATACTGATGAGTGATAAGAGGATTATTACTCCAATTTGAAATAAATTCAAGGGTACTGTTCCTAACACATTTTGCAAGAAAGGTAGATAGATACTTAAAAAAAGGAGAAAAACTCCTGAGAAAAAGGAGATATTTACCATAGAGTTATTAAAAAGTTTTTCTCTAAAGATATTACTGTCGATAGTCTTTGCAGAGAACAAAAAAAGTAGGGAACTGAAGGAAATACAGCCGAAAATGATAGTTCTGGAGAGATATAAATCTTCTCCGCTTCGAATTAGGAAGATATACAAGGCGAAAAAAATTAGATCTTTAATAAGGCTAGAGAGAACAATTAAAAGTGTTACTTTTTTATCTAATATTCCTTTGTTTTTTTTCTTTGTCTTTTTTAAAAGGAGTCGGGGGGAAGTTTTCTCAAAGGCCAGTGCCAAGCTAGGCAATCCATCTTCAATAATATTTATCCACAAGAGTAATACAGGCGTAAGAGGTAGTGGCAGTGCAAAAATTATAGAAAGAAGAATGAGTACAGTTTCAGTAAGACTATCGGCCAGGAGAAACGTAATAATCTTCTTAAGATTCTTAATAATATTTCTTCCCTCGATGATGGCGGCCTCAATGGTTTTAAAATTCGAGTCAAGAAGGATCACATCGGCAACTTCTTTGGAAACATCCGTCGCATTATCAACGACAAGTCCAATCTCGGCCGTTTTTAGTGCTGGGGAGTCATTAACCCCATCTCCCATCATGCCGACGACTTTTCCACGCTTTTGAAGAGCTTTCACGATTTCCAGTTTTTGAGATGGAGTCGTCCTATAAAACAGCTTGATTTTCAGCACTTCCTTCTCAAGAGAATGACTTTCTATGAGTTTGGATAATTCACTCCCGGATATGGACTCATCCGGTTGAAGATCAAAGCCAAGATTTTTCATCACATTCACAGCCGTCTCCTTGAGGTCGCCTGTGATAACTTTGATCTCCATTCCAAAGTGATGAATTTGATTAATTGAATCCTGAAGGTTTTCACGTATCGGGTCTTTTATATATATTAAGCCTAAGAACTCCATTCCTTCAAAGTCCCCTCTTGAGGGAGAAGTCTTGCTGCAACTTTTAGAACACAGGGCCAAAGTTCGGCTTCCCTCCCGACTTTTTTCGTAGACTTTACTTTCCCAATCTTTTGAGACGGATTTGCAAAATTTAAAAATTATTTCCGGAGCTCCGACAGCATAAAGGTTTTCCCCATCAAATGCACCGGTATATTTCCTTTCTGAAGAAAAAGGAAATAGGGTTTTCCTTTTTCTTTGTAGATTGTCAATGAATCCTTCCTTCTGGCTGCCTGATATGTAGTGTGCAATGGCCTTATCTATAAAGTTGGTGTTATTGTTCGATAAAGCTAGGGCGATCATAGCTCTTTCTTTATCTATAAAATCAGTATCCGCTACTTGCATAACTCCCATAGTGAGCGTGCCGGTTTTATCTACGCATAATACCTCTACATCTCCCAATGTTTCTGCGGCCGGAAGATTCTTCACGAGAGCCTTTTTGGCAAGGAGCCTATTCATTCCTAGCGCCAGAGTGACAGTAAGCGAAATAATCAGTCCTTCCGGAATGGTACTCACGCCCAATGCCACCGAGGTAAAGAAAATTTCTTTAAAATCCATTCCGGTGAAAATACCCAGCGTGAAAATGAACGCTATTATTAATAATACGAAGATCGTTATAAGTTTACTCAACTTCAATAGCTCCAACTTTAAAGGGGTCATGGGGTTGGTTTCTTCTTGAAGGCTTTTGGCTATTTGGCCGAATTTTGTTCTTTCTCCGGTGAGTGTGACTTTGGCTTTTCCCAGACCCTCTAGAACTAGAGTCCCCATGAAAATCTCGCTATCTTTATGGTTAGCGGTCTTTGCCACCGGGTCAGATTCTCCGGTGAGAATGGCCTCATCTATTTCCAGTTCATTGCCCTCAAGAAGTCTTGCATCGGCAGGTATTCTAAGTCCGGGCTCAAGGATAAAAATATCTCCGGGCACAAGCAAGTCTGTGGTTATTGTAATTATTTTCTGTGATCTGATTACCTTGACTGTTTTCGAAACGCTTTGTTTAAGCTTTTCCATGGTATTCTCTGCTTTGAATTCCTGATAAAAGCCAAGGATTGAATTAATAACGACCACGAACAAAATAAAACCAGCGTCAGTATATTCCTTTAGTAAAGTTGAAATAACAGAAGCAATTATGAGGATGGAAAT
>CAYVIR010000062.1:0-4545 GCA_964451645.1 uncultured Candidatus Saccharibacteria bacterium
AACATATTCTATCTCTCAAGATATCAGATCCTGAGCCCACTCCGCCACTAAATGCAAGCACATCAAGGCCATTAAGCGCAGCAATATACATGCCAATATACCTTATGATATCGTAAACATAAATCTCAATGGCCAAATGCGCCCTAGAGTTCCCTTCCTTTTCCAGCTCCAATAATTTCCTCAGATCGGAAGTGATGCCGGTAATGCCAAGCAGGCCGCTATTATTATTCAGAATCTTCTTGATATCCTCCATCTCGTAATGAAGTTTTTTCGCCAGGTAGAATATCACTCCCGTATCGATATCTCCAGCTCGTGTGGCCATAGTTAATCCTTCTAGTGGAGTGAATCCCATAGACGTGTCGTAACTCTTCCCTTCTTTGATGGCACAGATACTCGCGCCCCCACCCAGATGGCACGATATGAGACGAGTATGTTTCTTCTCCAGTTTTTTAACTTGATTGTAAATATATTCATGAGAAATACCATGAAAACCGTATTTCCTAATTTTGTGCCGGGTATATATTTCATAGGGCAACGAATAGACAAATTGCTCAGGCAAGATAGTATTATGAAAGGCTGTGTCGAAAACGGCAAACATTGGGACTTTAGACCATGCAAGGAATTGCTTAATCACTTTGAGAGCTGGAGGGTTATGTAAGGGAGCAATGTCATTAAATTGCTCTAAATCGGATAATACTTCTTCACTTAGAAGGGTGGTATCAATATATTTCTCCCCTCCGTGTACAATTCTAAACCCAATTGCAGCAATATCGTATTCGGAAGTCTCTTTCTGTATGAGCTCTTGTGGATTTTTAAACTCTCTTTCACTAATGGACCATATATACTTTTGATTATTTTTATACAGTTTGGAAATAAATTTCTCATTTGTATTCTCAATGTGGCCAAAGAGGAGAAGTTCTAATCCTAATGAAAACAACTTGTATTTTACTGAGGTACTGCCGGCATTAATGACAAGTAAATTTGACATTCAATTATCTGAAATTAAAAACAAAATTATTCACTTCGGGCATGTCTTCACCGTTGTTGACGATATATTGTTTATGCTTTTTTAGAACTGCTTTGTATTTATCAATTACTTTTTTCCCTTTTGCTTCTTTTTCGGGTGTTAAATTATGTGCCCTTTCAATAGCCTCAATAGCAAGTTGATATCTACTACAATTATTCAAGACCAACATGTCAAAGGGGGTAGTGGTGGTTCCTTTCTCTTGGTAACCATGAATGATGAATCTTTCACTCTCCGCATGTCGAAAAATGAGTTGCTTTATATCTTCGGCATAGCCATGATATCCATAGATAATCGGTACAGCGGCACCGAATAATTTGGTAAATTGAAGGTCATTAATCTTACTTTGCACGGAATGATCCCCAATACCAAAACAGGTAATTTCCGAGACACTCACAAATTTTGTAGAAAGTTCCGGAAAGTCTTTTCGAAGGATCTGTAATGTTGCGAGTACTTCTTTTGTTGTGGTATCTCCAGTGGCCGCAAAAACAACATCCGGACTGTGGTTATTATTTCCCACGAAGTCCCAACTGCTCATCCCGTTTTGCATTTGCTTAAGAGAGTCGTTTATTGACAGGTACTGGGGGAGTTCACGTTTGCTTGCTATGACTAGGTTTACAACGTTCGTCGTTTTAAATATCTCTTCGGCAGTGGCAATAAGCATGTTTGCGTCAACCGGGAAATGGACACGGATGCTATTTGAATAATCATTCAATAATGAACTTATCAAGCCTGGGTTCTGGTGTGAAAATCCATTGTGATCCTGCCTCCAACTAGTACTTGTCAGGACAATATTCAAGGAGGGAAGGGGTTTTCTCCATGCAATACCCTTGGATTGCTTGAGAAACTTCGTATACTGATCAATCATGCTTGCAACTATCATCCCAAATGCCTCATACGTGATAAATATCCCGTGTCTGCCTGTGAGGACATATCCTTCTAACCATCCTTGTAGCGTATGTTCACTGAGGATTTCCATTACCCTTCCATCAGGAGATATATTTTCGGAACCATCTGGGACAGGCCAGTTATACCTGCGTTTAGTAACTTTGAAAATGGGAGCAAGTTTATTGGATTCCGTCTCGTCAGGGGACATTATTCGGAAGTTTTTCGGATTTTTAGAAACTACTTCCCTTAGATAAGTCGCCAATACAGACATGTTCTCAACCTGATCATCTTTAAGTAAACTATCCTCTTTCAATTCTAACTCTGAAAGCCTAGGCAATGACAAAGGTGTAGATATAGAACCCCCGTTGGCGTGACTCGACATTCCGAGTCGATAGCTACCATCGGGGATAATATTCAGGATTTCTGGCGATGGCTTCCCCCTCGTGTCTATTAGTTCGGTAACTTTATAACTAGTGAGCCATTCTCTTAGTGCCTCAAATTCTGAATTATCCTCGTGAACATTTTCGAGGGGTATCCCATGAGATCTGAATGAATCTTCTATCTTTTTACCGTGAATAGAGGCAGGTCCCGTCCATCCCTTTTTTGTTATCATCACTATCATAGGCCATCTGGGCTTATATTGACTGGGAGAAGCCTTGATTGACCGAATCATCTGATACGCATCTTCAATGGCCTGGATCATGGGTTCAAAAAGGATATCTCCTGATACTATGAAGGGATGGTATCCAAGGCCACTAAAATAACTTGTCAGTTCCTCGTTTGACATTGTCCCAAAGATTGTTGGCCCTGAAATCTTGTATTTGTTGACATGCAAAATAGGCAGAACTGCCCCGTCTTCGGTTGGATTAATAAATTTATTACTGTGCCATGCCGCTGCAAGTGGCCCTGACTCGGCCTCTCCGTCGCCTATGAGACATGCCACAAGCAGATCGGGATTGTCGAAACTGGCCCCGAAGGCCGAAGCTAAAGAGTATCCGAGTTCTCCACCTTCAAGTATAACGCCTGGAGTTTCTGGATTTGCATGGCTGGGAAACCCCCCTGGCCAACTGAAATTCTTAATGAGTTTCCCGAAGGCGGTACTGGAATGTTGGTATTGAGGATAAAATTCTCCAAGAGTCCCCTCGATGTACAGGTTGGAAAGTAGTGCAGGGTATCCATGTCCAGGCCCGACAACAAACATTATTTTCTGGTTATGTCTTTTGGCTAGTAGATTCAGATTTGCATAGACAAAATTTATTCCAGGGACTGTTCCCCAGTGCCCTAGGATGCGCTTCTTTATATGGTCACGTGAGAGCGGTTTCTCGAGGAGGAAGTTCTCTTTCAGATACAATTGTGCAGCGCTGATGTAGTTCGCAAGCCTAAGATACTTAGTAAGTGCAATCAAAACATCCTCGTTAATAATACTATTTTTGTCCAAGACGGGCAGGGTCTTATATTTTAAATATGGTTAAGATTAGTTTAATTGAAAAACCTTTTTGGTTCAAATTTATATACCAAGTGAACGCATTTTGCGGACAAGTCAGCCAGAGCTTTCATTATCCTGCGATTATTGTTCCTATAAAAAATTTTTAAGTTTCGCCCATGAAGACAACCCATTTCCGTAATCAAAATTCGTCCACAATACTTTGTCTACAGAGTGATCGAGGTCGATATATAGCTATGGTTTAACTTCCTCTCCTTGTCTCAAGTTAATTAAAATCACTTTATAGTTAATGAAAGAAGGGTTATCATATATGTTATTGATTGAGAGATGGAAAATAACGAAGATAACAAAGCTAAAGGAGGAGAATTAGCCTTGAAAAGGGTGGTAATAGTTTTATTATTATTGCTTATCCTTTTACTTATATTAAATGGGGTGTTGATTAAAATTTTTGGAATCCCAGAGAAGAGAGATGAGATAGGTCCGACTCCGACCATCTTGAACGTGACTGAAGTGCCTCCTAGTCCTACTGCCTTGGTTATCGTCTCGCCGACTTTATCTGCAAACACTATCAAATATGTCCTGGCAGACTGCGAGATAGAGTTCCTTGCAGATTTGGGATGGAATGCCACCGTCCGGGGACGTTACGGTGCTTGTGTGACTATAGTAAAAGATACTCCTCCAGTTCTACTTGAAGATTTTGTTAAGGGTAAAGAGACCTGGGTGTCGGTAGTTCCTTTTGGGAAGAGCTCGGACTTTATTAAAACTGAAAGTCAGGATTTTGAGAGTTATCTTGATGACATAGAAACAGAGCGTAATAAGTTTGATCCAAATAAGGAATTCCTATATTCTCGTCAGGAAATTTCTCTAGGTGGCCGATCGGCAATTAAGGCTGAAATCTATAGTCCACATCTTGGGGAGACAAGACAGATTTTCTATAAAGGATTTACGGGCGAATATGTCATTCTAGCAGGGGGTTTGGACTCCCAGGAGAGTGAGGATGCTTACGCGAAGGTAATATCCTCGGTTGAATATCTCGCTTCGGTATCAGAGGAGGAATAGCTTTCGTCGGTATCGGTTATAGGAAGTGGTTATGCCACTGCTAGAGAAGAGTGCGGGAAGGAATTGCTTTACTGCTCAGGAAAACAGTAGAAGAGGAGATTGGCTCTTAAGACATGTATCGAATATACTT
>CAYVIR010000062.1:4555-6080 GCA_964451645.1 uncultured Candidatus Saccharibacteria bacterium
CTCTTTCAGAAATCTATAATACCTGTTCGATTTAATATTAAAATGCCGCAAATAAAACCGAGAGGAAAGATTTTCACTTCTCTATATGAGGTGGAGAGAATAATAGTCGATAGTGATTTTGATGGTGTAATGTGTGGAGCTATGCTGAGGTTGGTGTTTCCCAGAGCGGAAATCATACAAAGTAAAGCATCTGAAATACAGGAAGGAAAAATAACCAACCTAATAACGAAAACGACACTACTCGCAGATCTCAGATACACTCCTGCATGTGGCTATTTCTTTGACCATCATGAAAGTAATAAGCCCACTGAGCCATTCATCGGAGAGTGGTGCCTAGTAGATAGTGCTGCACATGTAATATATTCCTATTTTAGAGATGTTGGAGATTTCGTTAATTTTAAAGGTCTTCTGCCAGAGGTGGATAAATTTGACTCCGGAAATATAACATTAGAGGATTATCATAATCCCTCGGATTTAGTGCGTCTAGCATTAATAATCGATAGAGAAGAGAAGTACTTTAATTTACTCCTAATCGAACTCTTGGCTCGTTTCCCTTTGTGGAAAGTCTGCAGACACCCGTTTATTAGTGAGAGGCTAAGTACTTTTGAGAAAAATAAAGAACAGATTTCGAAGTTTGTTAAACAAAACGGGGTAGTACGGGATAAAGTGGCATTCATAGACACTTCCGGTTTCGGTCTGAAACAAAAAATGACCAGCTATGTCTTTACCTCTGAATTTCCTGATGCCGAGGTTGTTGTGGTAACCAAGCCACATGAAGATAAGAGGCAGAAAAAAGTTCGTTTATACAAAAATAATTTCTATAGTAAAAGGATAGACATCGACCTATTAAAGGTGGCTTATAAGATTAGTCCGGATACCGCTGGTGGCCATAAAGGCGCTTGTGGTTTCAATATTTCTGACGATTACAGTGCAAAAACCTTACATGAAAGTGTTATAAAGGAGCTAAAAAACGGATAGAATTCGGATTATCTGTTATAATTTCACGATTAAGAATTTCCAATGATAAATAATCAAGACCCAACAGAGTTAAAAAGGATCGTTCAAGAAAGGATCGTTCAACTCATAACGAAAAGCCTAAGTAGTGGCCATATGACGCCGGAGCGGGCCAAGGAAATTGCCCGGTTGATTTTAGAAAAGATGCCAGAAGATGTGTCTTTCGAGGAATTAATCTCGGTGATTCCAAGACTAGATGATCATTTCCACGAATTAAGCCAGGTAATTGTTCCAGTAATGCTCGATTATGAAAAGCGCATGAGGGAAGAGATCAACAAAAAAATAGATGAACATCTCAGTCAGAAAAACTTTGACGAAGTACTTCGACTTGCGAGGGAGGCCATTGAAAAAGAAAGTCAATTAAGTTAGTTACTCAATGAATTATGGAAATTTTTCACGTATTATTCTACGAGCCCACTTTTAATCTGCTTATTTTTCTCTACAACATACTAGGGAATTTAGGCTTGGCAATAATTGTATTGGCAATTATTTCAAGGCTTATAACATGGCC
>CAYVIR010000063.1:0-6042 GCA_964451645.1 uncultured Candidatus Saccharibacteria bacterium
AAGAACGTGAAAAAAATAAGCAATAATATAAACTTAGGATTTGTTAATTGAGTTATATCAGCACTTTTTAGTCCGGCAAAGTAACCCACGAGATATGTACCAAAAGTATATGCCCAAAATTTTGGTCGAGAAGTTTTAATTAAAAATTTAATGTTCATTTAGTATTATTGATTATTTTATTCGCAACGATACGTGAAGAAGCAATACATGCAGCAAGGCCAGATCCAGGATGAACATACTGGCCTGTATAGTAGAGATTTTCTACTTTTTTACTTTTATAGCCAACTCTAAAAAAACCTGTTTGCATTGTTGTGTTGGCAAGTCCTAGTGCAGTGCCTTTGTATGAATTAAGTTCTTCTTTAAAGTCATTGACTGAAAAGATTTTTTTGTAAATTATATTGTATTTTATCTCAATACCTATAGTTTTCTCAAAATGCCTAATAATTTCATTGAAGAACTTTATCCGCATAGCAGGAGTATCTTTTGCGCCTGCGGGAATCGGCACGGTAAAGAAAAGATTCTCACAACCCGCAGGCGCAACCGTATCATCAGTTTTTGAAGGGCAACAAACATAGTAGGCAGGTCTCTCTGGCCATTCAGCACTATCGAGTAATTGTCCGAAATGTTCTTTCCAATCTCTATCTAAAAACAAATTATGATGGAGGATATTATCTAATTTCTTGTCCAATCCGAGATAAATAATAAAGGCAGAAGCTCCGATCTTTTTGCCTTGCCAATAAGCTTTATCATATGTCCTAAATTTTGCGTTGACTAAGTTCATCTCGGTGAAGGCATAATCAGCATTTGAAATTACTATATCTGCTTCTAATTCTAGGCCTTCTTTTGAAATAACCTTTTTAGCATATCCTTTTTCGATTTCAATCCCACTTACGTCAAAATTAAACTTATATTTAACTCCTAAATCCCGAGATAATTTATATATGGCCGAGAAGAGTTTTCCCACTCCTCCCATGGGATAGTAAACACCAATTTTATAATCAGCATAGGACATCATTGCATATAATGCCGGAGCATCTTTCGGATGAGACCCGAGAAGTGCAACTCCATATTCAATTATTCTCTTTAAATCTTCTGTTTGGAAATATTTTGAACATAATCTTTCATAACTTGAAAGTAGGTCCAAAAATGAAATGCCCTTAAATTCTTTGAGAAGAGATCTGTTTAAAAATAACTTTTTAGATGTAAGATCTTCATAAAACAACTTCCTAACAAGTAATTTGTAAAGTTCTTCCGACTTTGACAAGTATTTAATAAATTTCTTACCTCCATTCTCTTCGAGAGAATCAAACAACGCCATATTTTCCTCTAAATTTGTAGATATATCAGCAATTTTATTTTTCGGCAAAAATATTCTGTAGGAAGGATCTAATTTGATTAGATCAAGGTAGTTGCTAACTGATTCTCCAAACAATTCAAAATAATCTTCAAATACCTCTGGAAGTAAATACCATGATGGCCCCATATCAAAAACAAAACCGTTAGCTTTCAAAACCCTTCCTCGACCGCCATATATAGAATTCTTCTCTACTACAGTCACTTGGCAACCTTCTTTTGCAAGCAAAGGAGCAATAGAAAGACCTCCTATTCCTGCACCAATCACTATGACTTTTTGTTTGTTCTTCAAGAAGTGGTAGAATTACTTTAATTAGTTATTTTAACTGTTTTAATATATATAGTGAAGAGACTTAATGATATTCAAGAAGAAGGTCATAAATTACCACATCTAAAACTTTGTACACTTTCAGGCAACAATGAAGTAGGAAGAAATTCTTCTTTCATTGAAGATAGACAGAATATCCTCATTGTAGATGCAGGGCTTTCATTTCCTGAACAGGAAATATTTGGAATTGACTACTTAATTCCAAATTTAGATTATTTGATTAAGAATAAAAATAAAGTTAGAGCCATCCTGATTACTCACGGACACTTAGATCATATAGGCGCACTTCCTTTCGTATTGCCTTTGTTGGGCTATCCTAAAGTTTATGCGGGGAGCTTTGCAAGCGAGCTTATCAAACAGAAACTCAAAGAATTTAAAATTTTGGACAAATGTAGAATTATAGTAGTAGAAAGAAATACAAAAATACAAATTGGACGATTTAATATTAGCTTCATTGGCGTGACACACAGTATTCCCCATGCTTTTTCTGTTTTTATTGAGTCTCCTGTGGGAAATATTTTTTTCTCCGGGGATTTCAAAATTGACGATACTCCTGCAAATGAACAACAGACAGATTATGAAACACTTAAAAAACTGAGAGGAAAAGTCGATCTTGCATTGATTGAAAGTACAAACTCCACCTCCGTAGGGCAATCACGCTCCGAGACGGAAGTCTCTACGACAATAGAAGAATTATTAAGAACAGCGTCAGGCAGAGTGTTTGTTGCGTCTTTCGCCTCACAAGTATCCAGACTATACGTTGTAAGTAAAATTGCTTCTAAACTTGATAAAAAAGTCGTTATTTTGGGAAGAAGTCTAAAGGAGGCCTTTCGAATTGCAAAAGAACTGAAATATATAGATTTGCCGGAAAACTTATTCATTACCCCTTCAGATATATCAAAATATCCCGATAATAAAATAGTTATACTTTGCACAGGCAGTCAAGGGGAGCAATTCGGTGCAATGAGTTTACTTGCAAATGGGCAAAATAAAGTTGTGAAACTTAAACCTGGCGATAAAGTAATCCTGTCTTCATCCGAAATTCCTGGGAACGAGTACAAAATTGGGAGAATGACAGACAGATTGATTAAATTGGGATGTGAACTTGTTACAAATAAGTTAGATTCAGTACACGCTACTGGCCATGGGCTCCAAGACGATCTTAAAACTATGTTCGAACTAATAGAACCAAAAAGAGTGATGCCAATCCATGGGACCTTAACAATGCGGTATTTTAATAAACGGAACTTTATAAATTGGGGTATGAAAAAAGAGATGGTCCCATTAACAGAGGATGGATACGTCTGGCTTGTGAATTATCAAAATGTCATAAAATCGAAGCCAATACCCTCGAAGCCTGTTTTGATAGATGCAATGGGCATAAGTGACTTGGGGGAGGTGGTACTGAAAGATAGAGAGACCCTAGCTGAGTACGGCATGATGTGTATCGTAATCAATTTAAGCCAGAAGAGTAAGCACCTTATCGGGAAGATACGATTTGCATCGAGAGGGTTCATTTACATGAATAGATCGGAGCAGTTACTAAAGGAGTTAGAAAACGAAATAAAACGTATTCATAATGATTGGCTAATTACCTCAAGAGAAATGCGGAAATTCGAGATAAATAAACTTCGTGAATCGCTAAGTAAAAATACCTCCAAATTTCTCTTTAAGAAGACAAAGAGAGAGCCATTGATCATGTTCGTAATTACTTAACCATCATTTACGGATGGCCAAGGAAACACTTACTTTGATCATGCTTCCTAGCTGTACAAATATACCTACCGTATAACACTATAGACTGGCTCAAAAATCCCCATTTATTTCTGGGAAATTGATTCATGAGATCGACCTCAATCTTTTTAGGATCCTTACTATCCGTAAGCTTTAATACGTTAGCTATTCTCGTTACATGGGTATCGACAGCGATACCTTCATTCTTTCCGAAGGCATTGTATAATAGAACATTCGCTGTTTTTCTAGCTACTCCAGGTAGCTTCGTAAGGTCCTCAATATTTTCAGGCAGACACCCGTTAAATTCAGCGATAATCATCTTGGCCATATTCTGAATGTTCTTAGCTTTATTATTATAAAAGCCCGTTGACCTAATAAGAGTCTTTATTTCTTCTATGTCAGCATCAGAGATAGCTTGGGCATCAGGAAATCTCCTGAAAAGTTCAGGGGTAACTATATTAACACGTGCATCAGTACACTGCGCAGAAAGAATGGTTGCAACAAGCAATTGAAAAGGGGTTTGGAAGTTAATTTCGGTTTTTGCATTTGGGAAGTGCTCTTCCAATAAAACCAAAATTTTAATTGTATTCAATTTATTCCCCGTATCTGATAGTAATAGAATTAAAAGCAGGGGTGATCTGTTGGTTCGACTCAATTAACAAGCGGTACTGTACATGTCTTTTCCCCTGTATAACAGATGGAATAATATCCCCGAAATTCCCATCAACCGAGTTCGTAAAGAATGTTCCCCGAGTTCCATCCGGACCGTACCATTCTTCATTGGATAAATCTGCTGTTGTCCCTGCTCTTAATTGTAACATGACACTCCCAGCAGAGAGTAAATTCTGGTCCCAGGAGATAGAATGTAATTTTTTGTTCTCACCAAAATCGTGCACTTCAGACATATATTCCCCATATTTAGGATAATAACCCGAACTTGCCATTGGCCCCTGTATTATTCTTAATTCTTTATTCTCTTCTTCTGATAAGGCATATATATATTTAGAACCTACTGAGTTTCTTGCTACCGAAATATCCACTGTCTTATACCCGGTTGAACTCACATTGTAATTACACTGAAGTCCATTTATCCTGGAATATATCTTAAGCTGATCGCTCGTATCCGCACCGGCCACAGCAAAATAGTTCTGATCAAGGCCTGCTATGCTCATAGGGTATAAGCTTCCACTATCAAAGGAATTAAATAAATCTAAACTATTTCCTCCCGTCATATCAAACGCAAAGACATCGGCGTTGTATTCATTCCCTTCTGCCCCTATAAATAATTCCTCTGTATCAGAATCAATCATTATACTTTTACCACGCATCACCGTTTCAAAGGCAGTATGTCCGAATTCCGATGTACTTAGCAGGCCTGTACAAGCTTGTTGTATACACTCTGTTGCTGTAGCACTTATATATTTATGGCCTGCAGGAAGACTTAATCCTGGAATCGTAAGAGGCGTAGTGCTAAAATCATAGTTATTTCCGCTTATTCCGGTCAAAGTATGAAAATGATTCTTACCTTCTCCAAAGGAGCTAGAATCATTTACATTACTTGAATAGAAATCTAACCTATAATATTTTGCCGGTTGGCTTCTAAATGCTCCATATAACTGCAACGTGGTACCTTCATAGATGGCATTGACCAAGACAGGATAGTTCTGAAGATCGTTCGGACCGTCTCCTGGATTGGGCGAATCAATATCGCCGACATCATTTTGAGTCACCCCAGAAGGTAAATCAGTTCCCAATATCAGATTGATTCCTAATCTAGCATTATCATATATTGAATTCTCAATTATGGTGTTATTTGTCGAACCAAAAGGATTAACACCCGCAATTGAAACCCCATCACTGCCATTATCGTGAATACTATTTTTGCGAATTAATATATTTGAGGATTTATTCATATATACTCCATAGCTTATATTCCAAGAAATATTATTCCCTTCAGGTGAAGTGGACCCGCCTATAGAGCTCGCATTTACTCCTGTCGCAGTAAGCGTATTGAAATGTACGCCATATTTATTCCCGAGGTTGGCATTTGCTGAATTAGTTCCTATATAATTTGATTTTACAGAGACGGCACTTGTTCCCGTACCATAGACATAAATACCAACTACTGACATCCCTCCTATAATATTACTATTCAATGTAACGGAAGAAAGGGTAGTATTAGTTATTCCAATTAAACTAATGCCGTTTTGGCCTAATTGTAAAGCGGCAGTAGCAGATTTATTAACACCAATATAGTTATTCGTAATAGTTAATCCAGTTATTGTCTCTGCACCCACACCTGTAGTTGCGCTTATGACGTTATGTGAAGCTCCTATAAGATTATTATCTATAAGAGAGTTTGTTGATTTAGAGATTAGAATGCCGTCATAATTGCTTAGAGCTGATGTCCCATTTAAGCTAACTCCAATGTAGTTCCCGATTATTTCGGAGCCAGTACTCCCATTTGTTCCTTTCATAAGCACGATACCTCCTCCTCCATTGCCGGAAATCAGGTTGCCGCCGAACGCGCCGGTGCTGCCGATGATGTTGTCGTCGCCGAACATGCGGATGCCGGCGTAGCCGTTCGGCAACGCGGCATTGCCGGCGGCGTTGGTGCCGATGCGGTT
>CAYVIR010000064.1:0-5947 GCA_964451645.1 uncultured Candidatus Saccharibacteria bacterium
CAGTTTCGGCCAGAGGCCGACCAGCCTTTGGCTGGGGCTAGACGTCAGTTCTTTAATATTAATTGTAGACAAAATCGGAGCGTAGTTCAGTTTCGGCCAGAGGCCGACCAGCCTTTGGCTGGGGCTAGACGTCAGTTCTTTAATATTAATTGTAGACAAAATCGGAGCGTAGTTCAGTTGGCTAGAACGCTCGCTTTGGGAGCGAGAGGTCGCTAGTTCGAGTCTAGTCGCTCCGATTTTGTCTACGATTGCTCCAATTTAACTTTTATAACACAGTTTGTGTTTTATTCTGTATATGTATTAAAGAGTAAAAAGAATGGGAAACGTTATATAGGATATACGGGAAAATCTATTACGGAGAGACTAATTGAACATAATGCAGGCTCGAATCAGTATACTAAGAATAATATCCCATACGAATTGCTTTATTTTGAAAATAATTACTGTAAGGAGTGTGCCAAATCTAGAGAGAAGTTTCTCAAATCTGGTCAAGGTCGTAAATTGCTCGATAGAATAGAAGATTAGTTCAGTTTCGGCCAGAGGCCGACCAGCCTTTGGCTGGCGAGTCTGGCAGCTCCGACATAGAGCGGGATAAAGTCGAGAGAGAATTAATCAGTATAAATCATAAACAAATCCTTCCACCTCATAATATGGTGCGAAGAGTATTCCTAGACCAATATTAGTATCCACTAAAACATTGTCGGGATTATATTCCATCATTCTGTATACAGCATTTCCAGGATTTTCGGGATTGGGGCCAAAGAATTGAACCTCAGCCAATTATTTACATCGGCCATTTGGAGGTATATACTTCTACTTACTCTCTTTACCCATGACGAATCCTAAAATAGGCCTACAAAAGCTTCGGCGAAGACCAATACTATTTTAATTTATTAATATAATTTAACGAACTAACATGCCATATTTAAAAACTTTAAAGATAATATTAGTTTTTGCTATTGCAGGAGTCTTATTCTCCGGATATTTGTCATATTACGAGTTATTCTCACCTGCAGGTTGTACAGATGCCATAATCAGTTGTGGGGACAAAGGATTTACTATTGCTGATCTCCCAGCATGTGTTTATGGATTCTTCATGTATTTGACAATACTAGCATTGACCACATGGTCTCTAGTTAATAATAAGTCTAAAGGAAATCTTCAAAAATAACTTTGAAGATCTAATCTAAGGCCTATCTTTCAAATAGCCATCATTGGTATAATTCCCCATTATTTTTGGTATACATGTATATTCACGAGGGCATATATGACTATCTAGACTCTCTAGGGGCTGTAAGTCCAGTATCTATAGAGTTAGAAGAAGACATGGGATGTTATGGTCAGAATTACTTTGGCCACATATGTGTTTCTTCGGTTGGCTTTGAAAGAAAAGGTAGCATTATCGATAGGATAAGAAATGGAGAAGGAATCCGTACCCCCAGATTTACACCCTTTAATTTCTTTGGACTTCTAGTAAATAAGCTGTCAGAAAAAGCCCAGACATGGAATGGAGGTCTCAACATCGAAGAAACAGGTGCTCGTCTTGACGAAAAAGACACTACCAAAATCGCTGGTGCTCTCATATTAGCCCATGAGATTGGCCATTCACAAAGGAGTCAAGCTATTGCACATTTGATGCAAATAGTTGGATCTTACATCACAATCAAAGAAGGATTTATTGATATGATTGCAAATCCTGTAAATCAGTCTCAAAACTTCTCGGCACTTATAGGTGGCATAGGATTGTGTCTTGGGGCAAGTGTACTAAGCGAAATCCTAGCGGATAACTTTGCGAAACGACATGCCGAAGGCTTGCTACCATATATCATAACGGAGGAATATTGAGAATCATATAAACTCGCTGAGAATTTCTTTCATGTGTTGAAAAATGAGTAAGTGGCCTGCATCCGACTTAATCACCAGTTTGTATTTTGGGACAATCATTTCTATAAACGCTACAATCTCAAGAGGGACAATCCTATCATGTGCTCCATACCAGAATGTAACCTGTCTTGTAATACTTCTTGAATCGAAGTCAATATCCTTCAACATCCTGAGGACATCGCTGGCCGGTGGTTGTGGTCCATTCACAAAAGCCTCTTTTTCACTCATTTCCATTAATGAAGGGATATCTAGTTTATTAAAAAGTGCCCAATCCGCATCCGACAAACCGATCTTGCGAAGATTAAGCCGAGATTCTTTACCGTTTATATTAGTCTTATATGCTATTCCCATGTATAAACTTACCAAACTTGGGTGAGCTAAAAGCATTTCGGCAAGTTTCTTTTCTGGCCCTTTTCTATAAAGGAAGGCACCGGACGTAGCACTCACCATAACCGCCTTGTTAAATAGTTGAGGATACTTATAGAGACATGCCAAAGCATAATTTGCTCCTGCGGACAACCCCAAAATTCCAATCTTTTCGACATTCATATTTTTTAAGAAACGATACATATCCTCTGCCCACTCAAGATAACTTCTGTCCCCTACTGAAGTGGTCTCTCCGTAACCAGGTCGATCCGGTGTTATAATTAATACGCCTAATTTATAAGCTTCTTCAGTAAACCTGGAGGATTGAACCCTGGTCCCGTTTACGCCATGGCAAAATAGTATTGGTTTCCCTTCTTTTTTCCCGTAAACTGAGTACGAGACCTTCTGGTTATTGCCCAAGTCCATAACTAACTTGTCATGTGCAATGAAATCTACTTTTGACATAATTTATATTAATCAATTAAATAATATGAAAGTCAAACTCAGTACAAATCGCCAAATAGCTATTATACTTGCAATTACTTTTCTAATGCTAGTAACGTACGTTGGATTGGAACAGCTAAATCTTTTCGGCAATGATATAGGAATACTTAGAAGCTTTAATGCTAGTAGGATAACCCGATCTATGTTTCTTAATACGGGAATTTTGTCCACTTTAAGTGCCTTCTGGCTCATAACCCAGCATAAAGGAAAGCACAAAGGAATAGTAGCAGTGGGAGTTATTATCTTCGGCTCCTTTGTATTACTACCCTTTCTAATCCTACACCTATGGGATAAACCTAAAAAACAGAAAGCGTTATAACCTGCGCCTTATGGTCCGAACCGGGGAAGTCTTTTAGCTCATAGCTCGGTTTCTCAATCCCCGAGGTTAGGTAGGTATGATCAATATGCGACTTCAATCTGGGAAGTCCTTGATATTGCCAAGAGAAAACAAAAGAGTTATTTCTAACTCTCTGAAAATTCTGCGCCGACAGGGATCTATCCATTTCAATAAAATGAGCAGTCCAGGGAGAAGTATTAAAATCTCCTGTAATCACGGCAGGATTTTTTATAAATTCGGCCAGGTCATTTTGAAGAAAATCCAGTTGATTATTTCTCTGTGCATAGTAACTGGGGTTGATCGGAGCCGTAGTATGAACCATCAAAAGGTCTAAGTTGGAATTATTAATGTTTGCATTAGCCAACAAAAATACTTCCGCATTCTTTTTGTCTTCAATTTCAACCTTCGTAAGTGGGAACTTGCTGAATATCGCTTTCCCTATATATGGCTTTGACAAGCTCTGAATCTGTAATACCTCGTAAGGATATTGCGAGGAAAAATAACCGTCTAATGAGGCATATTGTGACTCGGTCAATTCTGTTAGCATTAAGATATCGGCATCTTCATTCTCAAAGAAACTTTCCATCTCATTGGTATTCTCGTTCTTATACCACAAATTGACTCCGATTATCTTAACATTCGAGTCAGAGCGGCCCTGAGCAGCATTTGCAGAAAGCTCAAAATAGTTGGAAAAAATCCCTAAGACTGCGAAGAAGACCACCAAACAATTAAACCAAAGCAAATTCAGCCTTTTTAAATCTACTCTCAATAAGAACAGGAACACGGAAAGGGTCGAGATATATAGGCAGTAAATTATTACCAAATATGGGAAAAAACTTAAGAAAAGTTCTCCATAAAAATTCCAACTTAGAGAAATTAGTAAAAAAAATACCGAAACCGGTATTAGCAAGCTAATCCTTATATATTTGTGCATTTTGTACAACAGTATAAAAACAGCCTCTACATCAGACTAAGTGATAGAACGAATATAGATAGGACTTGTCACGAAGATTAGAGATAATTAATTAAACTTGAAGAATTAATATATTTCCAATAGTAGAAAATTAGTTTAGATGTAATTTCCAATTTATCTGCTATTTGAAGAATTCCAAGTAGAATGAGGAAAATCGCGCTAATAATTCGCATATATTTCAAGAATCTGACTTTCTTCTTTATGATGTGTATATATTTTTCACCTAAAGCTGCTCCTAGGACAAATGGCGTTCCTAATCCCAAGGAAAAAATAAACATCAGCATACCACCTTGTACTGCAGTCCCCGCAGATGAAGCCAATAAAAGGATAGATCCAAGGATAGGCCCAATACATGGTGACCATCCACACCCCAGGGCCAATCCTAAAGCAAAAGAACTTCTATATTTACCCGGTTTAACGAAAGAAGGGATCCTAATACCTCGAAGGAAATTAAACATACCTATTTTATGAACATCAAGAAGTGCCAATCCTACTACAACAATCAATAAGCCGGATGCCCTACTGAGCCAAATTCTATATATTCCAAGTGCATGACTCAGCACACTTACCGCCACACCTAAAAAAACAAAAACCAAAGAGAACCCTAAAACGAAAAATAATGAACTTATGGTGATACTAAAGTGTGTTCTACGGTTTTCGTCCACTTTACTTATAGATCCTCCTATAAACGCTAGGAAGCTTGGGATTAAGGGCATCGTGCATGGCATAAGGAAACTTACGAGACCGGCAATGAAGGCGGAAGATACTTGAGATAAATCCATAATGAAATTTCAACAGGGATTATGATTTAGCTCTCCTTCCGGTAGCCGAAATTTAAATATTTCTTGTAAAGAAATATACCTACAAAAACCATCAGTGATCCCATGATAGCAGCATCAACCCTATCATTTACCAGGGCCGTAGAAGGAAGTGGCCTTGAAGGTTGTGGAGTGGCAAGTGTTCCAGGCGAAGTAGGACGAGTAGTGGCTATTACTTTCGACGGAGTCACCTTGCTCGGCGCAACTTTGCTAGGAGTAACTTTCGTAGGAGTAGTTTTAGTTGGAGCAATATCAGTAGGAATAGTCGTGGTTGTTGTATCCGCAGAGGTATCGTCCGGAGAGAGATCCCGTCTTAATTCCCAACTCACGTACAAGGATAGTGCTGCCAATACAGTAGTAATGGCAAAAATCAATCCTACAATAGCCTTTTTATTTTTTTCCATTCTATTTGGAGAAACATTATTAATAATCTACCGAAAACTTCTAAGAAAGTAAAATAGAAAGTGCAAATATTCATCCCGCTCATGATATAATGGATATATACCTTCACGTCTCTAGAACTACTATGGAAGAGAAACGGCCATACTTACTGTTTGAAATTATTTTTCATATGGTATATTCGGACTTGCGTGAACTCATTGAGCCCAGTGGAACAAGCCTCATTAAACTTGTTACCACAAAAGGCCTATCCCCCTTTACCTCTACAGCGGTAAACCTATTGAGAGATTCTTTTCTCCTAAAGAGTTCTGTAACTGATACAGCAATACGAATAGGGATGAATATAGAAGACCACACTCATCAGGCGATTGTTTTAGCAGTGGATACCTACCTACAAGAAGAGCGCCCTGTTTTGTACTCCTAAATATATTTCGTCAAGATTAGAACGTGCACGATAATACCCAATTGTGCCATAAAAGAAATATTTCAGAGACTTCTTTACACTATCTTTAGGAGGTGGATTCTAGAGATATTTCAGTTCTTTTCTCAACTCCAAGATAGCTTACACATATTAACGCCACAAAAATCTCCAATTTTGTAAGAGTAGTTTTTTGCTTAGGAAAAGAATTTAGTTACGAGGATATCCGGATATAGTATTATACAAAA